>JANMDL010000744.1:0-13794 GCA_031376295.1 Chitinophagales bacterium | reverse complement strand
GTACAGTGTGCTGAATGTTGTTTGATTACGGTTGTACCCTTATATAAATTGCATATCTTAGAGCAGCAAAAATCATACGATAATATGGCTATTCACATAATGTGTATATTTGATGGGCGGCAGGGTTTTTTCACAAACTGCCGTTGTATGCAACTACATATGAAACCCTTCATACTTTTAGTAGTTATTTTCTTGACACTTTCTGTTTGTGGACAAACTACAAAAGACACGGCTACTATTTTTAGAAATTTATCGTTAGAAATTTGTAATTGTACTTTTTCTAAAATGAAAGATAATAAGCCTTCCGCTACATTGGACTCATGCCATAAAGTGATGGTCTTAAAATATAATGACAGTTTAAAAGAAGTAGGCATTGACCCACTAAAAGAAGTTGGAATTTATAAAATATTAAATGAGGTTGACCGTAAACTTCGTATCAACTGTCCTGAACTTACTAAGCTTGTTCAAAAAGAATATGATGGTGGTAAATTAAAATTTAGTGGCGAGTTAGTTTCTCAAAAAAAACTTACATCAGGACTTTATGAGGTCATAATGATAGAGGTAGCATCCAAAGAAATAAAAACGTTCTTAGCAAAAACTCCAGTTGACGACAATCTTGTAAATAAGTATAACCCACGTTATGTATTGACACTGGAGTATGAAATTGTAAAGAACCAGCAAACAAAGAAGGACGAATATTATTTAATAGCAGACGGAACATTTTCAATTATGGGAGTTGTTAAAGCGGCAACTCAAGAATAGCTGCATACAACATTTAGCCGTATAGCCGAGAAGCCCCGCCAACCGAACAAATTTCGAATAAAAATAGCAAGCCCCGGTCCATCAGAGATCGGGGCTTTTTGCTCCTCCGGCGCACACGGTGGCTATACGCTGTTCAGCGACACCCCGCCATTAGGTGGTTTTGCAGCACGCAGGCACTTGTAGCAACCCCACCGGGTTGTTGGCTTGCACCTGGTCATCCAGTGTGCTGAATGTTGTTTGATTACGGTTGTACCCTTATATAAATTGCATATCTTAGAGCAGCAAAAATCATACGATAATATGGCTATTCACATAATGTGTATATTTGGTGGGCGGCAGGGTTTTTTCACAAACTGTCGTTGTAGGTAATGCTATGAGACATTCCGTTTCCATATTAATCTTTCTGACAATTTCCAGTTGTACTGCTCAAACCAAAAAGCAGACAAAGGAAGACGGGTTTGATGTTAGTCACGGCGTGAGCTTAGACAAAATTGATAGCTCTCTTCTAAAAGATATTCGCTATGTACACTTTGATAGTTCGATTGGTGTAATCTTTCCGGCTGAATATGGAAAGAAGATATTTGGAAAAATCAATGGTTGGGGCAAACGAGTTTTTTTTACACCTGACACTACTCTTGTTAAGCAAATCAACGCAGCAATAATGAGCCAATATTGTATTGCTATGACCAGGTTTGACAGTGCAGTGTGGAGCAGAACACTCGACAATCTAAAAGAAGATGATAATAAAAAAAGCTTAAAGCAGGCTAAGGAACAAATGGTTGACCATAAAGAACGATTTGAAAAACTATGCCCTCAATGGCAACATGATTTAATTTATTACGACAGACAATATGTTGGTTTCATTACTGAAGAGGGAGACAAAATGATTTACATTCAGTTTCTCGATTTTAGGCAAGACCCATACAAACTTAAACAAGCTTTTGGAATTTCATGGATTGGTGGTTGGCATGGTTGGTTTGAGACAAATACTAACAGATTACATTTCCATGTTGACAAAAATCTTTTGACAATAAATGAAGACCTTTAGTGGCAGGCGAGAAGCACTACCTGCAACATTTAGTCGTATAGCCGGGAAGCCCCGCCAATCGAAAAAATTTCGAATAAAAATAACAAGCCCCAATCCATCAGAGACAGGGGCTTTTTGCTCCTCCGGCGCACACAGTACTCCTCCGGCGCACACGGTGGCTATACGCTGTTCAGCGACACCCCGCCTCGTTGGTGGATTTATTGCACGAAAGCACTGCCGGCAATCCCACCGGGTTATCGGCTTCCACCTGGTCGTACAGTGTGCTGAATGTTGTTTGATGGCGATTGTATCCTTGTATAAATTGCATATCTTAGAAGAGCAAAAATTAATCGATAATATGGCTATTAACATAATGTGTATATTTGGTGGGTGGCAGGTTTTTTTCACAAACTGCCGTTGGGCGTAAGCTTGGGGCAACACCTAACTTTGGGCATTTTTCCGTAAATTTGACAAAAGACAAAAAATGAGAACTGCATTACAAGTTGACATAACCTTTGACCAAGTTCTTGCATTGGTTAGACAACTGCCAACAAAGGAAAAAATCAAACTGACTAAAGAGTTGGAAAAAGAAGGTATAGAAACCAAATTGTCAGGACTTTTAAAAACCTTCCGAACCAAAGAATTAAGCTTAGACACAATAAACAAAGAGGTAGAAATCGTAAGACAACAAATGTATGAGAGCAAAAAACATTAAGGTCATTTTTGACACAAATGTTTGGATTAGCTTTCTTATCGGCAAGCGTTTGTCATTTATCAAAAATTATATTTCAAATGGCCAAATTACGATAGTTACGACCGAACAGCTTTTGAAAGAAATAAAAGAAGTTACAAGCCGGGAAAGATTGAAAAAATATTTTCCGCAAGAAAGTGTTATAGAGTTACTTGAACTGTTAGAAACCATTGCGGAAAAAGTTGAAATAGAGCCAACGCATTTTATTAACAGAGACCCTAAGGACAACTTTTTGTTGGACTTAATAGACTTTTCTAAAGCGGATTATTTAGTTACCGGAGACAAAGATTTATTAGTACACAATCCCTTCAAATCAGCAACTATTTTGACACCTGCAAATTTTGAAAAAGCAATGACCGAAGAGTAGAAAGCCTTCGGCCAACATTTAGCGGTATAGCCGGGAAGCCCCGCAAAAATTCATTATCGTTCAAATAAAAATTAACAAGCCCCGGCTCATTTGAGTCCGGGGCTTGTTGCTCCTCCGGCGCACACGGTCCTCCTATGGCGGACACGGTGGCTATACCCTGTTCAGCGACACCCCGTACAATTTGCTTTTGGCAATTACGGTCTGCATAATCTTTGTAAGTAAATGTAATTTCCCGGTGGGTTATCTTCTTTACCCGATGCGCCGGTTTAGCAACTTATGTGCATATCTGCCAAGGTACTCCAGTATCTGCGCCGGGCCGCCAAAGGGCGCTTTCACCAGCTATTGCTTTGAGTTGCGATGTTTAATAGTGATGCAATGAAACTTTCCCCCACCTGCAAACCCTTACTCCGCTTTCCTTTATCTTTGCACCGCAATCGTACCAATGCTGCCGCAAAGCCTTTGGCCATTGTATCGCCCAAACAGCATCCAAATGACAGGAACCGCAACTGATTATTTTTTACAAACTCTTGATACCCTGCGCAACGGGGAGGAGATACTGCTGTATGCAAATGCCGTACAAATCCCATCACAGGAGCTGGAGCTGGCCGCTGCTTTTTTAGAAACAGAATATGATAATGAGTGCCTTGGCTATCCCGGCCAGGTACCGGCTTATGATGGAGCCGCAGCAGTATGGGCCGCAAAAACGGTTTACATAGCAGCACAACTATTGCTGTACCGCAAGGATAAGGAAGCTGATATACCGGCCATGCTGCCTGCTTACGAAGGAACGATTACGCAGGGTTCCATCCTGTCGGCCGATATTTGCCTGCGCTTTTTGCCCGATGTTCTGCAAATGGCCAAAAACATTGACGCAGATGATGTACTGGTAACCATACTGGCAGCGCACCTGCAGCAATGGCATTATTCGGCTATTGGCCATTTAATGGAAACGGAGGGCCTGGATTTTTCTGTTATCAATACTAACCCATGCCTGCAGCAATTGTATGCCGACAGGGTGATAGACCATAAAGACAAAAAGCTGGCTACTCTTGCCGAAATGGCTCCTGCAGTAAACGCTGCATTGGGCAATCATCAAAAGTATTTCTGGAATGAATTATAGTAAATAGTATGGAACAAATTAACAAACTGAATGAGGTACTGGGTTACCTTAAAAAATCTTTTGTGGGCAAGGATGAAATTGCCGACTTGCTGGGCATCAGCCTTATTGCAAAAGAAAACCTTTTTTTGCTGGGGCCGCCCGGCACGGCCAAAAGCGCCATTGTAAGGCTGCTTTCCTCCTGCATTGAAGGTGGTAAAAACTTTGAATACCTGCTTACCCGGTTTACTGAACCGAATGAACTTTTTGGCCCCTTTGATATCCGCCGCCTGAAGGATGGCGAGCTGGTTACCAATACTGAGGGGATGCTGCCCGAAGCCTCTATGATATTTCTGGATGAAATTTTTAATGCCAACAGCGCCATCCTCAACAGTTTGCTGATGGCCCTGAATGAAAAGATCTTCCGAAGGGGTAAGGAGACAAGGAAGTTGCCTGCACTGATGTTTGTGGGGGCCAGCAATGTGCTGCCGGAAGATGAATCGCTGAATGCCCTGTTAGACAGGTTTTTGATAAGGGTAAACTGCGACTATGTGGCACCCGATCTTTTGCAGCAGGTACTGCTGGCAGGCTGGAAAATGGAAAACGATGAATTTGAGGAGAAACCACTGATTACCCCGGCCGAAATAATTGCACTGCAACAAGCCAGCCGCAGGGTTGACCTGGCTCCTGTACGCAACCAGTACATTGACATTGTGCACAGCCTGCGCAATACCGGCATCAAAGTATCTGACAGGCGTGCTGTAAAACTGCAGAACCTGATTGCCGCCAGTGCGCTTATCTGCAACCGGCAAACAGCCATCCTTTCTGATTTGTGGGTATTAAAATATATCTGGGATACTGAAGAGCAGGTGGAAATACTGGCGGGCATCATAAATGCCATTATTGAAAAAGATACGGCAGCGCAGGCGCATCCCCAGGCCATGTTTAATAAATTGCCCAACCCCGAAGAAGTGATGAAGGAAGTAAACCTGCTCACCGGCCAGTGGGAAGAACAACGCACATTTGAAGAACAGAATGTGATTAAGGATAAACTGCGCTATGTGCAAACCCGCTGCGACTGGATTAAAAATCCGGTACAGAAGCAACACATTCAACAGGAAATAGAAGTGTTATGGAAAAAAATTCTGCAAACCATTTAAACATGCTGTTGAGGGTACCCCTGCAGCAAAAAGATGACCTTGCCTGCATCCGCCATTGGCAAAACCTCAAACTGGCAGCGGCAGATGGATGGTGCTGGGTAAAAGATTTTACCGCTGCGCAGCAGGATGCTGTGGAACTGAAAACATTGCCTTATAAAACTATTTTTTACCTGCAGGGCAACCAGCTGTTTCCGGCAGGCAGCCTGTTGCCCGCCAGTAATTTACCGGGCGGACTATTATGGACACCCATTGAAACAGCACTGCCGGTTTCAATACCCGATCTGAATCATAACTTTTTTGACGTGAATGAAAATATACAGGTGCGTTTAGTTGCCGCAGAACAGGAATGGCAACCCGTGGCCCTGGTGGCTGATATGCATGCGCTGGAAAATTATATCCTTCATGCTCCGGCTATCCGTTTGCAAAAATTGGCCTGGGTGCTGCTGGTGCCGGGCCGGGCTTTGGTGGCAGGCACTCCCTTATTACCGGTACAGGGTACCACTTACTGGCTTTGCGAAGATATGCTGCTGCCAACAGGGTATCATTTTGAATGGCCCGTACTGGCCAAAACAATTACACACGGCATTGACCCAACAAACAGCAACTTGATATTGTGGAACCCCGATGGAGGATACAGCCTGGTGCTAAGGACAAGCCTGCAGCAACTTTCCATCAGCTCCTTCCGCCTGAGTACCCGCATGGCAGGCTCCAATCATTCACCCAATACCTAACGATGCAGTTTCACGAATATTTACAATCATACGAAGATTATTTCTGGAACTGGCAGGAAGATACAGAAGTGGCCACCCTGCCCAATGGCAGCACCATTGCCTACCGGGATTACCTGTTGGAAGCAATGGAACTGCTGGCCGACCAGGGCCTCCCTCCTTTTGGCTCACTTTTGCTGGCGCTGATTGCTACCAATAAAACAATGGAAGATGGCATTGCCAGGGTAGAAGATTTTATTAAAGAAAAACCCAGGTATTATGATGGCGAATCAACACAGGCTGCTATTAAATTTTTAAGGATACTGGAGCAATTACCGCCCGATTACAAAGAGGGGAAAAAACGCATACAGGTGCTGCAGGTATTGTTTGAAAACTGCCACAAAGGGCTGGGGATAAAATCATCAAAAGACATTGTAACGGATACAAAACGCTTTGTACAGCACCACCGGGGCAACCTGGTTGAAAAACTGAACAGGAAGCAACCTTACAGCCATGCCGTTTTTCAAAAAGATTTCAGGGCCATTGAGCTGCTGCACCGGCGCTTTACCGGCACGGTAGACATACTTAATGCGGTAGCAGGTTTGCCGCAATTTGATACAGAACTGCTGCAAATAGAAAAAACAGCATCAACTGAAAGCGATAGTTTTTTTTCCAAAGACTTTGTTGAAGAACTAATGGCCGATAATAAAACCTTCCAGGTGGGGGCGCTTATCCGGCGCATCTGGTCGGGTATGAACATTCCTTTTCACCATACCGTACCCAGCCAGCAACCATTGGGCGGTGTATCCGACCTCAGCAACAAAGGTGATTTTGACAAACTGCTCATTTCTGAATTTGCCAATGACGACCTGATACTCATGTCGAGGCTGGCCAATAACGAAGCCCTGTACCTGCAAAGAGAAATTCCGCCATCAAACAACGATGAGGAACGCATACTGCTGGTGGATGTGTCCATCCGCAACTGGGGTACGCCCAAAATAATGGCTTTTGCCATCGCCTTAGCCATTGCCCGGCATCCCAAAACAGATATTACCTGCCGCATTTTTTGTGTGGGCAGTACCTGCAGCCCCATTGTTGCCGGCAATATATCAGAACTGATAAGCAGCCTCATGCTGGTGAGTGAAGGACTGCACGCAGCAGCAGGACTGGAAGATTTTTTTGCCAACCATGCAGGCAAAAAAAAGAGCGAAGTCTTTTTGATCAGTACTGCAGGTGCCATGGCCTACCCCGCTGTGCAAAAAGTAATTAACGACCATTATGCATGGTTTAAGTACTGGGTAAATGTGGAGCAGGATGGCAGTATTGAACTGTATCGCAACCAGCACAACAGCAAAAAATTCATTCAGCACATACAATTGCCGCTGGAAGAGCTATGGACAAAACCGGCAACGCAGCAAACCACTGGTAACGAACCTGCAGCAGCACTTCCATCGCAATATCCGCTGCTGTTTCCCCAGCCGGGCAAATGGAAGAAACTGCTGTCGGCAGGCGAAGGCCGTGATTTTTTGATTGACATTGAGCGCAGGCTGTTTCGTTTTTATGCCAAAAATTACAAACTGAGCAACAAGGGACTGGAACTTATTTTTGAGGATCTGCCTTCCGGCTCAACAGATTATGCCGTGGGCGAAGATACCAATGGACACTTTCTGCTGCTCTGCTATAAAAGACCGGCAAAAGAAATCATTGTAATTAACCTTACCACCAAAGAGCAATGGCCAACGTACTTTGATGCCGCTAAAAAAAGCTCCACCTCTTATAACGATTTTTTCTTTTTTGAAAATACTTTTTGCTACCGCACCTGGAATGGCTATTGGACAATTGAGCAGGCTATACCAAATGGTAATGGTATCAAATGGCACGAAGCATTGCCAGAGGAAATGGTACAGGCATATATAGGTAATGGTACAGAAGAAAAAAGAATTGCGGCTCAGAGAACAGAGTTTGGCAGCCTGCTTAAAAATATAAAAACGGTGTACATTAACCAGGCAGGTAACCTGGTGCTGGGCAAACACCAGTTGGTAATACACAGCCATGTAATTAAACTGGTACTGGCAGGAAACGATTTGAGTAAAGGTGCATTACACGCTGAAGAAAAAGTGCCGGGCCGGGAATTTGTATTTCCATGCGGCAGTTCGGTAGTCATTAACCGGTCGGGCATGCTGGTGCTTACCAGTGCTGCACCCGCTGGCTTTGGCACGTATGATGTGCTGCTGGAAAATGCAGGTGCCAATAAAATACAGACTATTAAAGAATTAAGGTCATTTACCAATTACGACCTGAAACAGTGTAAGGAAAAGGTAGACGCAGCGCCCAGTACAATAACTGTTTCGCTGCCCCGGTACGCTGCGCAATTAAAAGCTGATAAATTAACAGAAACTGGCGCAATTGCCAGTGTTGTACCCTCCACTACCCCACAGGTTATTTTCATACCTTTGGTGCTGGAAAAAGGGCTGGGTGCAGCCACCGCAAAAGAATTTGCAGGCAATTCACTGTATTATGCAGATGCTGCTGTGGAACCATTGATGGTAATACCACCAGCAAAATTTTTCGAAAAAAATATCCTTGCCTTTATCCGCTATATCAAACAATATGAAGCTTAGTGTACAACCATACCGCAGCAACAGTTACCCCACCGGGGGCGTATTTGTGCGTGGCGCTGCCCTTGCCGGTTGGCTGCAGGCCATACAGGAACTGGGGCTGTTGTTACAAACTGTAAACATTTACCCGCTGCCAGGCAATACGGCCAACAGCACCTGGGGCTGCCTGGTTGAGTTACCAGCCAATACCACCAAAACAGAGCCGGGCAAACATATTTTTTGCCAGTTGGCCGGTGGTTTGATTTTTATGCCGCCCTTTGCTGTGCTGCACCCGGTAATGGCGCAGGATGAACTGCAAAAATTGCTCAAAGACCGGCGCTATGCCTTTCACCCTGAAACGGGCTGGGTATTGCTGGAAGCTCCATTGGACATCAGCAAATACCTGTTACTGCCACCACCGGAAGACGTAATGGTGCGGCAACCTGCAAAAACAATACCTGTACCCATGCAGGTTAAAAGTTTCCAGGTAAAGCAACCGGAGCCGGATAAGGTACTGCAGTCCATGGACGAAAATATGTTTCCTGAACAGGAGGAACTAAAAGATAAACCGCTGGGCATTGTTGATAAAATTAAACTCAGCCTGCTGCGCACATTGTTTGCACCATCAGGCGATGATAAAAAATATACCACATCAAAAGGAACAGAGCGCAAGCCCTGGCTTGAAAAACTTGGCAATTTTTTAGGTGGCAAAAAAATAGATGCCCTGGCAGGCAAACTACAGCAGCAATATGAAGACCTTGAGCAGCGTAACCAGAAAACCATGGACAAGCTGATGGACATGTTTAAAAACAACCCGGATGAAGCGCTGAAATATGCCATACCTATTGATGAAGAAGGTACCGGCCGCGGCGGTAATGAGGCGGCATTTGATCTGTCGAAACGCTGGGGTAACTTCTCCCTGTTTGGCAATACCAGCAGCGGTAGCGGCGGTGCCATACTTGGCGACTCACACCTGCGCAGGCTCATCAACCAGTACCACGATACAGCAACAGAGCTTAAGAAAAGAAAAGAATTTGAAAAAGCGGCTTTTGTGTACCTGAAGCTGTTAAAAAATCCACACCAGGCAGCCAAAACGCTGGAAGAGGGCAACCTGTATGGCGAGGCTGCTGCTATTTACCTGAAGCATTGCAACAATATGGCCGATGCCGCTGCCTGCTACGAGCGGGGGCGCATGACCATGCAGGCCATTGACCTGTACAAGCAACTGAACGAAGATGAAAAAGTGGGCGACCTGTATATTTCCATCAACGATAAAAAGAATGCACATTATCATTATGGCAAGGTAGCCGGTGTGTATGAAGGCAATCAGCAGTATGTAAAAGCGGCGTTGCTGTATAAAAACAAAATGACGCAAACTGAAAAAGCACAGCAATTGCTGCTGCAGGGCTGGCGCCGGGGTGCCGATGCCAATAATTGCCTTGGTAATTATTTTGCCAATATACCCGCAGAGCAGGATTTGTTAAAAGCCATAGATGCGGTGTACAAGGATGAAACCAATGAACAGAACGAAGTGTATTTTTTGCAGGTGATACAGCAGGAGCATACACGCAACACAGCATCGGAGGAGCTTACCCGTGAAATTGCTTACGAAATCATAGCAAGGCAGGCCATTCATAAACCCGATATTTTATCGGAGTTAAAGGCCTTTAATAAAACAGATAAGCATTTGGTAAAAGATGTGTTAAAGTACAAACAACTGCGCAAGTCCATTCAGTTGCCCAATAAAACCGGTTGATTAGGTATACTATACGGCTCACATAATCCGGTAATATCCGATTGGGTTACAGAAAGAAAGCCCATTCCTGCAGCAGAATACCCGGCTCCCCTATTTCGCCTGTGTTTCGGCATGCCAGCCCGCCACTTCCACATAATCAATCATGGGTACTACCTTAGCACCAAAAGCGGCTATTTTATCCACCATTTTATTGGCAGCACCGCCATTTACCGTACCGCTTACCAGCCACAGGTACTGGTTGGTATGGCCGGTATTGTTACCTTTGAGCAATACCAGGCTGGTTACCTTTCCATCACGGCGCTGACCCTTATCCACTTTGGGCATAATCTCATTGAAAAAAAATGATTCAAAATCAGCTTCGCTGGTTTTCTTTAACAGCTTAATGGAATAGATCATCATAAAAGGAAAGTTTTTATATTGAAGAAAATTGCTTTCTATAAAATTATAGAATACAAAGCAAAACTATGTAAACAATTATCATTGCAGTATACAATGGCTGCTGCTATATCAACGTAATACCGTTAATGTTACACCCGGCGCTACCGAAAAATTTACACCGGGGCTTAGCTTAAGGCTGCGTATAGTGGTGTTTACATTTACCACCACTGTGCCGGAAGTAATCACTACACCTGTATTGGCATCCGGCAGGCTGCCACAGCCCCAATTAGCAGGGTTGCTCCATAATGAGTTTACATTTCCATTCCACAAGCTGGTAAGTTTAATTGAAAATGAATTGCCATAAATGCTGCCATTTACCACACAGCGGTACTGCGCAATAGAATCGTAGGGAATAAGATAGTTGGTAAGTAACACCCGGCTGGTGGCGCCGGTTATATTGTTAAAGTCAAATCCATAGCCATTATTATATTTCAGTTGCCACTGGTAACTTGTACCGGTATTATCAGCAGTAATGCTTACCCTGCTGCCGGGGCAGGTGCGTATGGTATAGCCATCAGTAAAGTTTACAAATACTTTTGCCGTATCGGTGCAGCCGTTAGCCGAAGCCACATTCAACTGGTAGTTGCCCGCCTGCGCTGCTGCGGGGTTGGGCGTACTCCAGTTTACAATTGTATACCCTGCCGTATTATAAGCTGCCCCAATATTGGCAGTACACTCCTGGCAGGCAAGGTTAATTACAGAATCTGCCCCCAGTAAAGCGCCGGGTATTACAGTAAGCACCACCACATCAGAGTAAATGGCGCTTGCACAGTTGCTGAGCAGCATGCACCTGTACCGGTAGCCATTCATACCCGCAGTAATACCAGGCAGCAAAACAGTATTGGACGAAACCACAGCCCCCAGGTTGGTAAAGCTATTGCCTCCATCGGTACTTACCTGCCACTGGTGATGGTTGGCTGCAAGGCTGCCAGATGCAACAGCAGTAAAGGAGGCAGTGCTGCCTGAGCACACGGTGGCATTCACTGGCTGGCTGGTAACAGCAAGCGGTACATCCAGCAGCAATGTTGCCGTATCGCTGTAATGCGTATAGCAGGGATTACTCATGCGGCAGCGGTATTGATAATTGTTCATACCGGCAGCACTGTAAAAGCTATATACGCTGCTGGTGGCAGAGGGGATATCTGTAAATACAATACCACCATCGGTACTGCGCTGCCATTGTGTACTCCTTACATTAAAGAAAGATGAAGGAGATGCATTGAAAGTAATATAATCGCCGGTACATTTTTGCTGGCTTACAGGGTGCGTGGCTATACTGAAATCATCATAACTCTCCAGCAATGCCTCGTTACTGTAAAAATAGCCATTGCAATTACCACCAATACGGCAGCGGTATCTTGACTGGTCGAGCGACAGCGTTACTCCTGGTATGGAAAGTACCGGGGAAACCTGGCCCGGCATATCAGTATAAGTGTAGGTGCCATAATTCATTTTTTGCTGCCATTGAAAATTGGTAGCCGCCGCAGAGGCCGATACCGTAAAAACAGCCGTATTGCCTGGGCATGCAACGATGCTGGCAGGCTGCCCTGTAATTTGAAAAGCTACCGGGTTAACCGTTAAAAGTGCCGGCTGTGAATATAGTATTGTAAAACAACCACTGCTCACAACACAGCGGTAACGGTTGTTGTTCATGGCAGCGGCAGCATTTCCTGGAGAATAAGTGGATGATTTTGCCAATGCAATATTACTGAAAGAACTGCCCCCATCTGTACTGAGCTGCCATTGATAACTGAGCGAACCACCTGCAACGGCAACAGCAAAATTAACGGGCAAGCCAATGCAGATATCCGGCACATCAGCCGGTTCGGCAATAATAGTGGCGGTGTTATTATACACCCATAAGGCAGAAGGTTGAGAATAATAGTTGCTGCTAAGACACCGGGAGTTCATATAGCACCTGTATCTGTAGCCATTCATAGAAAGGCTCACATTGCTAAGCGTAAGGGTATCAGCAGCGGTTGTACCGCCAAAAGTTGTTATCACAGCACCTGTACCGGGAATAATGGTCCATGTATTACCTCCATCAATGCTCTGCTCCCAGTGTTTTTCGTAATAGGGCCTGAGCAGGCACATCCCAAAAAACTGAACGGTACTCTGCGGACAAACTGATGCGGCTGCGGGTGTTACGCTGGTAACTGTTCCATAACATTCTCCGCCATTGGGCGATGTGCTGGTTGAACTGCCTGCCTGCTGACCAGCAGCCACAAGTGCAAGCAGCATCAATGGAACAAAAGATAATTTCCTGATCATAAAGGATTACTGCTTTAATGATAGTATAAAGATAAAAACTATTGCCGCATTTGCAAACCATCACCGGGTGCATTTAAAATTGTCGCATCTCTTTTTTGGTTGTGGTTGGTGGGGACATCCGCCCCCATCAATCAATATAGCCTGCATTATTCTCATAGACCTTGCAAACCCTTAAAACCCTGCATACATTTCAAATCTCCTCGGGCGCAGCAACTCATCCTGAAGCTGCTCCTTTTTTTTTGCTGCTTTCAAACAAACTTCTGCAAAATACCCGCCGCTTAAAATGAGTACAATCACTGGCAATGGTGATGGCAGTCAGCATTTCAGCCTGCTGCAGCAGGTAATTTCGTTACCTAAATTGCTTTTTATGAATAAAGATATTACGCCGGAAATTCGGGAAGTGATGGAAGCGCTGCATTACCGGCCTGCAGTATCTGTGATTATGCCATTTGAACCAAAAATGATGTTAAAAGCAGCATTGGTGCATTCGCTAAAAACTGCTGCTGATAAAGTGGAAAGGGAGTTGAAGGATAATTACAACAGCGAACTCTCCTCGCTGGTAATGCGCAAGCTGAAAAGGATATTGGGTGAGTTGAACTTTAGTACCCATAAAAGAAGCATTGCCATATATGTATCACCGGTATTTGAAAAAGTATTGTACTTAGATATACCTGTGGAAGAAAAGATTATAGTAGATGAATCTTTTGAAATACGTGACCTAGTATACAGCAAAAAGCAACTGCACAAATACTTAGTGCTGCTGGTGAGCAGCAAAGAAAGCCGCATGTACCTGGGTAACTCCGATACCTTTGTAAGAATCATCTCCAATACACCCGAAGCTGCGGCCGCTTATATAAATGAT
>JANMDL010000740.1:0-13561 GCA_031376295.1 Chitinophagales bacterium | reverse complement strand
CTCGTATCCACCGTGTGCGCCCCCATCCTTACCGCCGTGGCCTGCGTCTACAATGATGGTGCCCAGTTTCTGCGGAGCCTGGGCTGCTGCTGTAAAACAATTGAATGTTATTAATGCGGGTAAAACCGCTGCCAGTACTTTAATTTTCAGCATAATTTCTTCTGCCTGGTTTAAATGGATTTGCTAATTATAATTTCTTTCACACTTTGTTGTGGCATTAATATATATTTTTGCCACCAACATCAATGATACACAGTTACAAAGGTAAGGCAAAATATATATCAGCATGGGTTGTCCTGGTGCTGCTGGTTGTATTAACGTCATTTGGCGGTAATAAATTTGTGTATAATTACAGTTTTCACAATTCTTTAACGGTAGATACCGTGCCAAAAGTTAAACAGCGAACAAAAATTCCCACAAAACAGGCAACTGACCAGATTGTTGAAAAAATTATACAGCAAAAAGAAACGACAAAGGCTAAAGAAAAAGCCGATACAGCTGATGTGCCAACGGCTGATACTTTTTCGATAAAATATGCTAAAGGGGCACTGGATGCTCCTATTACTTATCACGCTGATGATTCAATGGTGCTGGATGTGCCCGATAAAAAAATACGGCTGTATGGCAAGGAAAACAAAACCACTTACCAGGATAATGAACTGGTGGCTCCGGTAATTGAATATGATCAAAAAACAAATATTGTAAGTGCTTATATGCAAAAAGACAGCCTGGGAAATGTTATTTCTTATGCTAAGTTTACACAAAAAGATTTTAACTCGCAAAGTGACAGCCTGAGGTTTAACCTGATTAGTGGTAAGGGGCAAACAAAGGGCACTTATTTTACACAGAATGAAATGTTTGTGTATGCAACTGTGTCAAAAAAGATAGATTCATCCACCATTTATGCACAAAAAGTAAGGTTTACCACCTGTAATTTGGATACCCCACATTTTGCTTTTGTAAGCAACCAGGTTAAATTCATTAACCAGAAAATGGCTTTTACCGGCCCTGTTCATCCTGAGTTTGAAGGGGTGCCGGTACCTATTGTGCTGCCTTTTGGTATTTACCCGCTAAAACAAGGCAGGCATTCAGGCGTGCTGGCACCTACATTTACCGCCAATGCCCAGCTTGGCCTTGCGCTGGAAGGGCTGGGTTACTATAAGGTGCTGAGCGACAACTGGGATGTTACAGCCAGGGGTACCATCTATTCTTATGGCGGCTGGACTGCGAATGTGAGTCCCCGGTATTACAAACGTTACCGCTACCAGGGTAGTTTTTCTGCAGATGTGCAGCACCTCAATTTTGGCCTGCGCAGCGACCCCGATTTTACCGGCACCCGAACTTTTAACCTGCGCTGGAATCACCAGGCCGATACAAAATCCAGGCCCGGCGTAAGTTTCTCCGCCAATGTAAATGCCGGCAGCAGTAAATTTAACCAGTTTGTCCCCAATAGCCCGGCACGTAACTTTAATAACCAATTGCAATCATCTGTTACCTATGCCAAAGTATGGAAAACGATGAATATTACCGTAAGTGCTAACCACAACCAGAATACTCAATCAAGGCTCATCAATATTAACCTGCCAGATGTTGGCTTTAACTTAAATACCATCTATCCCTTCCGTCGCAAAGAAGCTGTGGGAGAATTGAAGTGGTACGAAAACCTGGGTATTGCATTAAACAGTAATGCCAAAAGCCTTACTTCTTTTATAGATACTGCGGGTGCAATCGGCAAACAGATAGGCAGTAATTTTCAATGGGGTGCCCAGCATACAGTCCCCATTACATTGTCGTTGCCGCAAATTGGCGCTTTACAGTTGGCACCCAGTGTGTCTTACTCCGAGCGCTGGTACCAGCAAAAGCTTATCCGCCGCTGGAACAGTACTGCTAAAAAAGTAGACAGCACGTACAACAGGAGTTTTTATACGGCAAGAGATATGAGCTTTGGCGCAAGCCTTACCACCCGCATTTTTGGCATGTTCACCTTTGGTAAAAAAAGTAAGATACAGGCTATACGCCACGAAATCCGCCCCTCCTTCGGGCTTAGCTATAAGCCCGATTTCAGCAAAGGAACCTACCAGACGGTTCAGACAGACACTACAGGTAAAAACTTCAGCCGCCTTTCTGTATATGATGGCAGTATTTTTGGTGCTTTCAGCGAAGGGCAGTTTGGGGGTATTAATTTTGGTATTGATAATAATATATCTATGAAGGTTCGTAATCCCAAAGACACGGGAGAGAATGCCATCAAGAAAATCACCCTTATTGATGGGTTAAGTGTAAATGGCAGTTACAACCTGATGGCTGATTCTTTCGCATTGTCGGGATTCAGTTTTTCGGCCAGGAGTAACCTGTTTGAAAAGATAAATATTACGGCCAGTGCCACTACCGACCCTTATGATTTAGACAGCAGGGGAGAGCGCACAAAGAATCTTATCTGGAAAAGGAAACCATTGTCTTTAGGAAGATTAACCGGTGGAAATGTATCAGTACAAAGCCAGTTTAAAGGTGGCAGCAAAGATAAAAAAGATAAAGGCAATCAGAAAGACCTTGGCCGCTACCAGCAGCAATATGATCCTGCAACGGGCCTTCCACTGGATGATTATCAGCAGGAGGCAGCCTATATCAACAATAACCCCGGCGAATTTGCCGATTTCAGTATACCATGGTCGGTTAGTTTATCTTATTCACTGCGTTTTCAGCGGGACAGAAAGGCTGATTTCAGTGGCTACGAAACAAGATTTTTCCAGGACATTAACTGGAACGGCGATCTTAACCTCACCCCTAAGTGGAAACTGGGTATGAATGGGACTTACAATTTCACTACCAAAGAACTGGGAACCATCAGCATGTTTTTAAGCCGTGAAATGCATTGCTGGCAAATGTCAATTAATGCTTCTCCTGTAGGCAGGTACCGTTTCTTCAATATTACCATCAGCCCTAAATCGGGCCTGCTGCGTGACCTGCGCATCAACCGCACCCGTTATTTCTACGATTTGTAAAAAGAGGCATAATCCCATTTGTGGCTGGTGGGGTGAAGGGGGGAACTGTCAGGCGCAGATAACAGCGAAAAAAATGGATGAGTTTCAAGTTCGCACATTCCACATTCATAATTCACCCTTCGTACTTCAGTTATCGCCCGGTTTTGCAGCTGTCGCCGCCCTGGGAATCTGAAATACGCCCCATCTTCCTTTTTTTAAGATTTTTAGCCTTATTTTGCGATACAATTTTTATAGATGAAACAATTCAATTTTAAAACCCTGTTGCCGCACCTTATTGCAGTAGTGGTTTTTATTGCGGTGGCTGCTTTTTTTTGTAAAGATGCCCTGAGTGGCAAAGTACTGCAGCAGCATGATATCACCAACTGGAAAGGGGCCATCCACAATTCAGAACAATATGCTGAAACACATAATGGCAACTACCCTTTGTGGACGAATGGGGTGTTCAGCGGTATGCCTGCAATTCAGATTGGCGGTGTGGCAAGCAATCATGTAGCCAATGTGGTGCATACGGTTATGACATTGGGTCTGCCCAAGCCGATGCAGTTTTTCTTTCTTGCCTGTATTTGTTTTTATATTTTGTGTGTTACGTTAAGGGTTAATCCCTATCTGGGTATTATGGGGGCGCTGGCTTTTGGCTATGCCACTTACAACCCGGTTATAATTTCAGTAGGGCACGATACCAAAATGCTTTCCATCGCCTATATGCCCGCAGTACTGGCAGGCGTGTTGCTGATATTTGAAAAAAAGTATTTGCTTGGTGCATTGCTCACGGCCTTGTTTTCGGCTGCTATGATAGCGATGAACCACGTACAGATAGCTTACTACCTGTTTACAGCCATTGGATTGATGACCGTTTTTTATGCCATCAGGTGGATCATGCAAAAGGAGATAAAACATTTACTGATAGCCGGTTCCCTTGCATTAGTGGCCACAGCAGCGGGCGTACTCACCAATGCTGCATCACTTTTGGGAACGTATGAATACCAGAAGGAAACCATACGTGGCGGAGGATCCGTACTTACAGATTCACTCAAAAGCAATAAATCAACCACAGGGCTGGATAAGGATTATGTTTTCAGTTACAGTTTTAATATCAGCGAACCTTTTGTACTGATGGTGCCCAAAATGTTTGGCGGCAGCTCAGATAAATCAGAGATAGATTCAGAAAACTCAAAAGCCATTGAGGCCATGAGTGAAATACCGCAGCAACTGCAACAGCAATTGCCCATGCAGTATTATTGGGGTGGTATGACGAAGCCGGGCGAAGTGGGTACATCGGGTCCTCCGTATGCCGGTGCTATTATTTGTATGCTGGCGATTTTCTCCTTTTTTATGAAAGGGAATAAGCACAGGTGGTGGATACTGGGTGCATTGGTATTGAGCATTATCATGAGCTGGGGCAGTTACTTTGATGGCTTTAACGGATTGCTGTACAAGTACCTGCCGTTTTACAATAAGTTCAGGGCACCTTCTATGATGATGGTGATACCGCAGTTGTTACTTTCATTATCTGCCGTACTGTTTGTTCAGCAGGTGATTACCACTGAGGATAAAAAAACATTGTGGCCTTCACTTACAAAAGGTGCCATTGCAATTGGAGGCATTTTTGTATTGCTGTTTCTGATGTATTTCACGTTCGATTTTATGAGCGGCGCAGATGCAGGTTTTATGAAGCAGGCAAGGGAAATGAACCAGCCACAGTTGATGGATTACCTTAAAACTTTTTATGCCGGGCTTAAAGCCGACCGCCAGTCGCTGATGATGGGCAGTATATTCCGCTCACTGGCATTTATGCTGCTTGGGGCAGGGCTTGTTTTTATGTATATGAAAAAAACACTCAACGCAGTACTGCTTAGTACGGGTCTTGCTTTATTTGTATTGATTGATGTAAGCCTGATTAATACAAAATACCTGAACAGCGACAACTACCAGGAAAAGGAAAACAGTGCCGCTGATTTTTCACCGTCCAAAGCTGACCTGGAGATACAGCAGGACAAATCGGATTACAGGGTGTTTAATGTGGCCGGCAGTTTCTCCGAAAACATCACATCTTATTATTACAAATCAGTTGGTGGTTATCACCCCGCAAAGCTGCGCATTTATCAGGATTTGATTGAAAGGCAATTGAGTAAGCAGGAGATGAACTTCCCTGTGCTGAACATGCTCAATACCAAATACCTGATTCAAAAAGACAGGGCAGGGGTTACCCAGCAAATTCAAAAAAATGAAGCTGCCCTTGGCTCCTGCTGGTTAGTAAAGCAGGTGGTATTTGTAAAAGATGCCGATGCAGAAATGAAGGCGCTCGATAATTTCAATCCAAAAGATACAGCTTTTGTGCAGGATGCATTTAAAGCGGCTGTGCCATTTATGCCCCAGGCCGACAGTACGGCTTCTGTTAAACTGGTTAAGAACGACAACGACAAAATCAATTACAGTTTTTCAGCAGCCACCAACCAGTTTGCTGTTTTCAGTGAAATATATTACAAAGCCGGCTGGAAGGCATTTATTGATGGCAAAGAAAGCCCCATTGTAAAAGTAAATTATGTATTGCGTGGCCTGGCAGTGCCTGCGGGCAAGCATGATATTGAATTCAGGTTTGAGCCGCAGAGCTATATTACAGGAAAAAAACTGGCATTTGCTGCACTTTTTGTATGCGTTGCATTATTATTTGTATGGCTGGCCGGAATCTTTAAAAGCAAGGGTAAACAGCCATCAGTAAATTATAAAGATTAAAGGATATCTCCGGTATAAAATTGACAGACAGTATAAAATATCCATACAGGATTTCGGTTGTTATTTGCACTTATAACAGGGCAACATATATTGCTGAGGCGATGCAGAGTTTGTACGATCAAACCCTGCCAAAGGATTTATTTGAAGTGATTATCGTAAACAATAACTCATCGGACAATACTAAGGAGATTTGTGAAAGTTTTATTGCCGCAAACAGCAGTGCTAATTTTCATTATTACAACGAAAGCAGGCAGGGTGCTTCTTTTGCAAGAAATACCGGTGCTGCGGTTGCAAAAGCGCCGCTGCTGTGTTTTATGGATGACGATGCTATTGCCAACAGGGTGTATCTTGAAAATATTGTGAATTTTTTTGACCAGTACAAAGATGCTGATGCCCTGGGCGGCAGGATAATACCCAAATACATTCCGCAGGAACCAAAGTGGATGAGTTATTACGTTTCATCACTTGTAGGTAATTTTGAGTACAGTAAAGAAGTGGCTGTTTTTAAGCCCGGAAAATACCCGCTGGAGTCGAATATGATTGTAAGAACAGAGGACTTTAGAAAAGTAAACGGCTTTAATGAGGCATTGCCAGGCGTAGTGGGTACCCTGCGCATTGGTGGTGAGGGTAAAGATCTCTTTTTAAAACTGCAGGCAATTGGCAACAAAGTGTATTACAGCCCGCAGGTGGAAGTGCAGCATGTGGTGGAAGTGGTAAAGCTTACAAGGGAGTACATGTACAGGGTGGCATCGGGTATTGGCAGGGGCGAAAAAGTGAGGACAAAAAAAATGGGCAATGCGGCTTTTATCAAAAAAATACTTGAATATTTATTTAAGCTGGGCGCTGCTGTTGTTTTGGGCATAATGTATACTTTACAGGGGCATCCGGCAAAGGCAATGCCTGTAATACGATTCCGGACGGATGCAATAAAGGGATTGCTGCTATAACAAATGCTTTCTATTTTACAGTACAATAACGAACTATATTTTTATAATGCCTGATATTACCATCATCACCATCTGCTTTAACAACCTGCAGGATATTATCACTACCTGCCAATCGGTTGATGCCCAGCAGGGAGGTGTTTTTGAGCACTTAATTATTGATGGCTCGTCCAAACCGGATATTAAAAACCACCTGGAGCAAAACCCACAGCCTCCGCACCGCAGGTGGATATGCGAAAGAGATAATGGTATTGCAGATGCGTTTAATAAAGGAATAGATAAAGCCAAAGGTGATATTATTGTAATGATGAATGCAGGGGATACTTTTTTTAGTGATGATTGTTTAACTGCCGTAAACGATACATTTATTCAGCATCCGGAAGTAAGGTGGCTGCATGGGAAATTCAGGATGGAGAGAGGAACCCAGCAGGTGATACTGGGCAAGCCTTTTGATAAAAATAAACTGTACAGGGGGATGCGCAGTGTATGCCACCAGACAATGTACCTGCGTAAAGAGCTGTATGAGAAATACGGCCCGTACAACAGCGAAAAAATTGCCATGGATTATGATTACCTGTGCCGTATTGCAGGTGAGCGCAATACATTTATACCGAAAGTGCTGGCCGATTTTGCGCCTGCGGGTGTAAGCAGTACCAATTACCTGCAATCGCTGCGTGACAACAGGCGCATTTATGAAAAATACTACGGCAAAAGTTTTATATTGCGGCTGTGGCAGGTTCGGTTAAAAATACTGCATTACCTGCTCAGTTCGCCCATCGGTAATTTTTTATACCGCATAAAAAAAGGGTTGAAACTGGAGAATATTTAATTTTGAATGATGAAAAAAGCAATAATAACCGGCATAACGGGCCAGGACGGAGCCTACCTGGCAGAGCTTCTTTTAAGCAAGGGCTACGAAGTGCATGGTATCAAGCGGCGGAGTTCCCTTTTTAATACCCAGCGAATTGACCATATTTACGAAGATCCCCATCTTGCCAATCAAAAATTCAAGTTGCATTATGGCGACCTTACTGATAGCACCAATATCATCAGGATTGTACAGGAGGTGCAGCCCGATGAAATTTACAACCTGGGTGCTATGAGCCATGTACAGGTGAGTTTTGAAACGCCTGAGTATACAGCTAATGCAGATGGCATTGGTACACTGAGGGTACTGGAAGCAGTGCGTTTGCTCGGGCTTACACAAAAAACAAAAGTTTACCAGGCATCAACTTCCGAATTATATGGACTGGTGCAGGAAATACCCCAAACTGAAAAAACGCCGTTTTACCCCAGGTCGCCTTATGCGGTGGCTAAATTGTATGCTTACTGGATGATTGTAAATTACCGGGAAGCGTATAATATGTTTGCCTGTAATGGTATTTTGTTTAACCATGAAAGCCCTTTGCGGGGAGAAACATTTGTAACCAGGAAGATAACAAGGGCTGTGGCTAAGATAGCATTGGGTATGCAGGATAAAGTATACCTGGGCAACCTGGATGCACAGAGAGACTGGGGGCATGCCAAAGATTATGTATATGCCATGTGGCTGATGCTGCAGCAGGAAAAGCCGGAAGACTATGTGGTGGCCACAGGAGTTACCACACCGGTAAGGGAATTTCTGCGGCTTTCTTTTGCAGAAGCGGGTATTGAACTGGAGTTCAGCGGCGAAGGGGTGAATGAAAAAGCGGTGGTAAAAAGCTGCAGCAATCCTGAATACATGATGCCTGCAGGACAGGTAGTGGCAGAAGTGGATTCCCGTTATTTCAGGCCCACAGAAGTGGAGCTGCTGATTGGTAACCCTGCCAAGGCTAAGCAAAATCTTGGATGGGAACCTGCCTGCACACTGAATCAATTAATAAAAGAAATGGTGGCGCATGATATTGATTTGTTTAAAAAAGAAAAACACCTTATTACCGGTGGCTTTACTGTAATGGGCCCGATAGAACATTAAGTAATGGATAAAGTGGATAAAATATATGTGGCAGGACACCGGGGAATGGTGGGCAGTGCCATTGTAAGAAAACTTGAGCAGGAGGGGTTCAGCAATATCGTGTGCCGTACAAGCAATGAGCTTGACCTGCGCAACCAGCAGGCAGTAAATGATTTTTTTGAGGCCGAAAAACCAGCGTATGTTTTTATGGCTGCTGCAAGGGTAGGGGGTATTATGGCCAACAGCACATATAAGGCAGATTTTATTTATGACAACCTGATGATTGAAGCCAATACCATCCATGCTGCTTACCACACCGGGGTAAAAAAACTGTTCTTTCTTGGCTCTTCCTGCATTTATCCAAAGCTGGCACCACAGCCACTTAAGGAAGCATATCTTTTAACCGGGCTTTTAGAAACAACCAATGAACCTTATGCCATTGCAAAGATTGCTGGCATAAAACTTTGTGAATACTACCGGGAGCAGTATGGCTGTAATTTTATCAGCGCCATGCCCACCAACCTGTATGGCCCCAATGATAATTACGACCTGCAGAACAGCCATGTATTACCGGCACTGATACGTAAATTTCATGAAGCAAAAGAAGCCGGTGTTGCTGGTGTAACGCTTTGGGGCAGCGGTAAACCTTTAAGGGAATTCTTGTATGTGGATGACCTGGCTGATGCCTGCCTGCACCTGATGCTGCGGTACAATGAAAAAAGATTTGTAAATATTGGCACAGGTCACGACCTGTCAATAAGTGAGCTGGCATTGATGGTGAAGGAACTCACTGGTTTTACCGGCGATATTGTATGGGACAGTTCCAAACCGGATGGCACACCAAAGAAGCTGCTGGATATTTCTGCCATTACTGCACTGGGCTGGCAATACACCACTTCGCTTGAAGATGGGTTAAAGAAGACTTATCAAAATTTCCTGGAGCGCCCTTAGCGGGGAGCAGTACCTGGAAATACTTTTTTAAAAATCAGAAACAATTTTTGCAACAACCGGTTTGAATCTATCCACCTGGCAAGCAATACTTTTTTGTCGGCCTCAGGGTTATAATTACTGCCGGGAACCAGCAATGCTGCATGTGCTTTGCACTTTTCAATAAATGATTTTACTGAAACCGTACTGCGCTGATTTTGCGGTGTACGCAGCAGCCTGTGTGAGAGCGAACTGCAATGATGATGAATAAACCCGGTTCCATTTTCTGCAATTACATTTGCCAAACCCGTATTGCCCTCTTTTGCTTCATTAAGAAAATAAACGATTTTTTCAAAGGCAAGCTGTAGTTTTTCATCCGGGGTTGTTTTGGTGGTACTTTGATGAATGCGGTAATTAAAACAATATTGCCGACTGGTAGCCTTGTATCCTTTCATGGTAAGCCTCAGCCACAATTCCATATCAGCAAACAAAAGGTTGGGATACTTTGTGGGTATGCCGCCAAGGGCATCGTAATCTGCCGACCGCATCATAAAGCCCGTACCCATAATGTCAACAGCGCTGGTTAAGAACTGTTTCAGAAAAGCAGGAGCATCTTCTTTGGCTGCCATCGGCTTGCAGGGCCTCATAGCATTACCATTGCTGTCAATATAAGTGAAATGAGTTTGGTATAAGCTGGCGCCGGGATGCTCCTCAATAAGCTGCTGCATCGTTTGCAGGTAATTATCCATCAGCACATCATCATGCCCGATCATTGTGATGAATTCATTTTTCTCAATATGCAGTATCCGCTCCCAGCTTTCTTCTATGGTAAGCGGCTTATCTGCACTAATCAGCCTTATCTTTTCTTGATTTAGTGAACTGATCCACTCTTTTGTGCCATCGTTGCTGCAGTTGTCCAGTACAATAAGGTTAAAATCCTGCAGGGTTTGCGCAAGAATGCTGTTAACGCATAGCTTAACATATTCTCCTCCATTGCGTACCGGTAATATGATGCTGAACTTTGACTGCTGCATAAGATGACCTGCACTCTTTTACTTAACCTGATCTTTTAACAAATAATTTATATATGGTTCCACTCTTTCGTCGAAACTGAAATATGCTGCGGCATTGCGGCATCCTTCACAAAAACTGTTGTAATCTGCTTCAATTATTTTCACAGCCTTTAAAATTGTTTCGGGTTCAAAATCGTCAACAAGTACCCCTGCTCCAAATTCTTCCACCAGCTTAAACCCGGGAATATTACAGGCTATTACAGGCACACCTGCGGCCAGGTACATAAACAGTTTTCCTGATGGCGCCGTTGCATAATTAAAATTGGAGTTTATCAGCTCCCAGGAATAAAAACATATACCGATTCTGAAATGTGCAAGAAAATCGAGGAAAGAAGCGGCAGGCAAATAACTCCTGTCAATTTTTATCCGGTCAGCAGCAAGCAGCGGTGCATAATTTTCATTGATTTTTCTGAGCGACTTTTTATCGCCCCCACCTTTTAATACCAACCTGTATTCCGGGTAAGTATCAAAAAAACGGATACAATCCATTACCGCAAGCCTTCTTTCCATGGCTCCGGCCCAGATGAAATCCTTGCGTTCGTAAGTAAATTTCCTTTCCCTGTCAAATACCGGCGCATTTTGCACATAAAAAACCGGCAGTTCAATTCCGGGGAAAAGATAATCGTACCGTTCCTTACTCTGTATAAAAACCGATTTAACCTTGCTGCGGTCAATCTTTTTATGGATGGGGTTGGTATTGTTCTCAATTTCCAATGAAATAAAATGAACACTGCCATACATTTGCTGGGCTACATGCAGGGCAGGGAAATCGGCAGCAATGATAACATCTGCCTCCCATTTATATTTCCTGATGGCTGATTTTAATATGGAAGGAAGATAGTTGTTGTAATATAGATAGTAATACTGCTTAACCGGAAGAAATTTACCGGCTAAACTGAAAGCATGCGACAGGAAAAAATCTGCCTTCTGAAAAATCTGCTTTAGAAAAAAATTTGTCTTCAGGTAAATGATGTTGCGGGTTTCATCTTTTGTTTTTGTAGCATGCTGTGGCAAAAATGATACGATGGTAACATCAAACCTGTCCTGCATAAAATCATACAGGTTCAGTATAGAAGGCTGATAAATGATGTAATCGTTGAGCGTTAATATGATGACCTTTTTTTTCATGTTACCCAAGCATCAGCTTTGCCAGTGAATGTATATCTGTTGCAGGCCTCCAGCCAAGTGAAAAGATGGTTGCCGGGTTGGAGACTAATTGTGTATATTCGGCCGTAAAGCCGGGCAGTGTTTCAACATATTCCTGCCAGGTCAATCCGTAATTAGAGAAACAGATGTTTACCCACTCTTCAATTGAATGAGCTTTACCGGTGCCGATAACACACTCAAAAACGGCATCCTGTTCAACCAATGTCATAATGCCCTGTACAATATCGCCAGCAAAGCCAAATTCTTTTTTTACAGAAAGATCGCCAATGCTTAGTTTCTCAGCGCTTCCGCCGGCAATCCGTTTTACTGTTTCGGTTATTTTTTTATTGATATGTCTTTCGGTACGCAGGGGGCTGTCGTGGTTAAAAAAATACCCCATGTAAACTTTAATTCCCTGCAGGCGGTAAAACCTTGCGGCGTAAACGGTATGTATACGGCTTACAGCGTAGGGGCTGCCGGCATAAAATGCATCTGTTTCCTTTACAGGCAAACCGTTGTTGGCAAATTGCAAACCACTGCCTGAGAGAAAAACTTTTGAAACAGGGGAGTAAAGCCTTACGGCCTCCAGTATGTTTAATGATCCGGTGCATATTGTTTCATGGTTTTCCTGCCAGGCATCAATACGGGTGGTGGAATTTGCTGCAAGGTGAAAAATATAATCCGGATGCAGGGTTTTAACAATGCTGCATACGTTATCAAAATTGCTGATACCCGGGCCGGATACATTTGCACTGCCCCTGTCAATACCGGTAACAGTGTATCCTTTTTTCTCCAGTAATGCTGAAAGATAAGTCCCATCCTGGCCCCTTGCTCCAAATATTACGGCTGTCATTTTTTTAAATTAGTAAATGCATCTTTTCTGCAATAGATTGTGTTTATATGCGTATCGGCATAAGTTATATAACCTTTGGAATGCATAAAATCACTTATGCCGGTAATTTTTTCTTCAGTATTGGTCATGTATCCAAATGTTACCGTTTCAACACAAATTACTTCAGGTTTGTATTTTTCGAAATCCAATGATTGTAAAATATCCAAATCCAGCCCTTCCACATCCAGCGAAATGAAATTAGGATGCGGGGAGAAATATTTCCCGATTATGTTGTTGACAGGCACCAGCGGAACTTCCAGTGTTGAAAAACCAATACCAGACTCCTTCTCCCTTATCAGTGCTTCTTCTTTTGAAAAAGTGCTCCAGCCATTTACCCTGTCAGGAAACAGATAGAATGGGGCATTACTGCTTTCGGTTAACCCTATTCCTATGTTTAAAACAATATCATTGGGGCGTTTAGCTTTAATTTTGCCCACCATATTTTTATCAGGTTCAATGCATACACCATAACATCCTTTTGTATAAAAATTATACGTGTTGTTGCATACCAAAGGCTGGTTTGTACCAATCTCAAGATAAGTTGGTTTGTCAATTTTCAAGCTGTCAAAAAGATATTGTACAATGATATCCTCACCTGCCTGCGAGTAACCCGCTTTTGCCTTAAGCGTTACAATATGCCATGCTTTTTTTAATTTACCTGCAAATCTTTTAATATTCATTTTTTTCAATCTTAGTCATTAGGCACAACCAGGAAATTAATATCGTCAATGGTGGCTGCAAATTTGTATCCGATGCTTTGTACAAAATCAACATAGTCCTGTAAGCTGGTATTGAAATTTTCCTGGAATTGCTGCTCAAATTCAAATACAATGGGCATCTTATTTTGCAGGATGGTATTTTTTGCACCCTGCATGGCAAACAGATCTGCTCCCTGTATATCAATCTTCATA
>JANMDL010000725.1:0-1676 GCA_031376295.1 Chitinophagales bacterium | reverse complement strand
CAGGGAACCTGAAGCCGGGTGCGGCCACGCCCCGGCTGCCGCCTGCCTAACCATTGACGCCGCCGCCGGAGGCAGAGACCCCGTCCTGCGCGCAGGGGGCCGATGAAATACAATCCTAACGATAATGGCGCAAAACTTGTTTATAATGATCCACATCATTACAAATAATTTCATCTATATCAGTCAACAATAAAAATCAAATAAAAAAGACTGCCTCAATTTTCGAATTGAGGCAGTCTTTGAAAATGCTTGAATTGATATTTAATTAGGCATTACTACCGAATCGATAACATGGACAACTCCATTACTTCCTGCTAAATCTGTAGCTGTAACAACAGCTTTACCACCTTTGGCATCAGTTAGAATTACTTTACCATTTTTTAAGCTGGCAGTTAAGTTTTCACCCTGTACGGTTTTTACTACTGCTTTTCCTTTTCCAGCCTTAATTGCTGCTAAAACATCGCTTGCCTTTAAATTTCCTGCCACTACATGGTATGTTAATAATTTAACCAATGCCGCTTTACTTTCCGGCTTAAGTAAATTTTCAACAGTTCCCTTTGGTAATTTATCAAATGCACTGTTTGAAGGAGCAAACACTGTAAACGGACCTTTACCTTTCAAAGTAGCTACTAAATCGGCTGCTTTTACTGCAGCTACAAGTGTGGTGTGGTCTTTAGAACTGATTGCTACGTCTACAACATCTTGAGCTTGAACACTTACGAAGCTTGCAAGCAGAATTGTTAAAGCTACCAGACCTGATTTCAAAATCTTTTTCATTTTTTTCTTGATTTGTTTTTCTTAAAAATACGGGATTGTATTTATGGCTTATGAACATAAAGCGAACAAGGAAAGTTTAAAAATAAAAGTCTGAACCAGTTAAAAATGAAAAGACTAAAAACAAAATTGGCCATACGACCTTAGTTTAAATAAGCCTTTGCGAATGCTTGATTTTGTATTCCCAATCACCCTCTTTTCCTCTGTCTTGCATATTTTCATTCCTCGGTTTTTGGCACAGAGACCGATATAGATTATTGTATGGCCGCTGTATTTTGATGTTCCTGGTGCCATAGACCAAGCAGTTACGAATAGAAAATAGAGCATCCTAAACAAAAACGAACAAAAGTACTGTTCCTGTTGTTGCAGTGGCATGAAGTTGCTCACTTTCAAAGTTCCTCAACACTGGCTATTTCAACCCTTATCGGAATCTACAAAAGTTAGGTTGGAACGCATAACGCTGGTAATTGCCATTGCAAGCTTTGTGATTCACCTGTTGCTTATTTTATTAAACGACAACCATTGGATAAGCCTCAACAACGAATCGGGTTTGTTTGCTAATCCTGTGGCCGCCATCTATACGCCCTTCTCTTTTATTTTGGTGTATGAAGTGTATCTGTTAATCTATTACCTGCCCAAATCCATCACCACCTACATCAGCAAGCAATATGAAATCATTACCCTCATCATTATCCGCAGATTGTTTAAAGATTTATCGGCGCTTAAGTTAAGCGACAATTGGTTTCAAATAAAAGATGACCTTCAGTTTACCTACGACCTCGTTGCTTCTATTTTACTTTTCTATTTATTGTACCAGTTTATGGTGCAAGGCCAAAAGCGTTTTACCAAAGAGCAGTTGCCCGAAAAAACTACCTACCGGTTTTTTTAGATAAATAAACCGG
>JANMDL010000711.1:0-1716 GCA_031376295.1 Chitinophagales bacterium | reverse complement strand
AATGAAGCTGCACAAACCATGCACTTCAGCGAAATAAAAAAAGGCAAGCCTGTTAAAAGTGACATCGTAAAAATAGTGGTAAAAGGCAATCAATTATTACTGCAGATGGAAAAAGACAAAGAAGAAGGCCTTTTGCTTACCAAAAAAAAGTAATTACCCGCTCTGATTAAATCACAGGCACAAGTTCACCACTAAAACAATACAGCTGTATGTACAAAAAAAGATCGCTCATTGCAATACTTTTAACAATACTCGTTTTCAGCGTTGCTGCACAGGAAAAAACAACCGTCAGTTCACCTGGTAATATCACCCGCCTCGAATGCTGGCTGAGCGAAAACGGCAGCCCGATGTACAGTTTTTATTACAAGAACAAGGCAGTTGTGCAACCTTCGATGCTTGGTTTTGAGATAAAGGAGACTTTTGAAAACAAGGCTTTGCCCTCTTTAAGCAGCGGACTTGCGGTAACGGCTTCTGTACAAAAAAGCAGCGACAGCAAATGGAAGCCAGTGTGGGGTGAAGTAAAAGAGATAAGGGATAATTACAAACAACTTACGGTAACCCTTTCGCAAAAAGGTGATAAGTCCATTCTGTACAATATCATCTTTAAAGTATATGATGACGGCCTTGGTTTCCGGTATGAGTTTCCTCCGCAAAAAAACCTTACTCATTTTATTATAAGTGAAGAAAAAACACAGTTTGCGCTAACCGGCGACCACAAAACTTTCTGGATACCGGGAGATTACAACACAAATGAATATGCACCCAATATCTCTCAACTGAGCGAGGTGGATGCTGCTGATTCAAAATACGCTTCTGAAATTTTTGGCAAAGTTTTTTTTGATAAGAATGCTGTGCAAACACCCCTGATGCTCAAAACCGCCGATGGATTGTACATCAGCATACACGAAGCGGCATTGATTAATTACCCTGCCATGCAGTTACTGATCAACAAAAGTAATTTTTCGCTGAATGCAGTGCTGGTACCCGATGCCCTTGGCAACAAAGCCTACCTGCAAACACCAGCCAAAACACCCTGGCGCACCATCATTGTGTCAGACAAGGCGACTGACATTCTTGCTTCTAAAATGATCCTGAATTTAAACGACCCCTCTGTAATAAAAGACCCAAGCTGGATAAAGCCCACCAAATATATTGGCGTGTGGTGGGAAATGCATGTGGGTAAAGCTACCTGGGATTATGGCGCTTCGCAGGATATGAACAGTGCTACCGGACTTAAACCAAATGGCAAACATGGGGCTACCACGGTAAACGTTAAACGCTATATTGATTTTGCTGCCAAACATGGTTTTGACGGTGTGCTGGTGGAGGGCTGGAACGTGGGCTGGGAAGACTGGTTTGGCCGGTACAAGGAGAATGTATTTGACTTTGTAACGCCCTATCCTGATTTTGATGTGAAAGGACTTCAGCGTTACGCGGCTTCTAAAAAAGTAAAAATAATCATGCACCACGAAACATCGGCCTCGGTAACCAATTACGAGCGCTATATGGATACGGCTTACCGCTTTATGAAGGCCAATGGCTACGATGCTGTAAAAACAGGCTATGTGGGCAAAATCATACCCCGTGGTGAGTACCACGACGGGCAGTGGATGGTGAACCACTATGTACGGGTAGCGCAAAAAACTGCTGCATACAAAATTATGCTGGATGCACATGAACCCGTGCGCCCAACCGGCCTCAGCCGCACTTACCCCA
>JANMDL010000692.1:0-2972 GCA_031376295.1 Chitinophagales bacterium | reverse complement strand
GGCTATCAACCAGAAAGAAGCAGCTCTTGACAAGCAGATTAAGGAGAATGAAGCCATTAAGGATAACCTGAACCGCCAGATTGAAGTGGTGAATGTAAAGCGTACTGAACTGGAAAAGCACCAGGAGGAACATATCCGCCGCCTTGAAAAGGTGGCCGGTCTTTCTGCCGAAGATGCCAAGGCCCAGTTGATAGAAAGCCTTACACAGGAGGCACAATCCAAGGCACTGGTACTGCAGCAGGAAATAATTGAAGATGCCAAGCAGAAAGCCAATAAAGAGGCCCGCAAAATAATCATACAAACCATACAGCGTACGGCTGCCGAGCAGGCCATTGAAAACTCAATAACCGTTTTCAACCTGGAAACAGACGAAATAAAGGGCTCCATCATTGGCCGGGAGGGTCGTAATATCAGGGCTATTGAAGCAGCCACTGGTGTGGATCTGATTGTAGATGATACCCCCGAAGCAATTGTACTTTCCTCTTTTGATCCACTGCGCCGGGAGATTGCCCGCCTTAGCTTACAGCGCCTGGTGGCCGATGGCCGTATTCACCCTGCCCGTATTGAGGAAGTGGTGGAAAAAACCAAAAAGCAGATTGAAGACCAGGTGATGGAGATAGGCGAACGTACCGTAATTGAGCTGGGTATACATGGGCTGCATAAAGAACTGGTAAGGATGGTGGGCCGTATGCGTTTCCGCAGCAGTTATGGCCAAAACCTGCTGATGCACAGCCGGGAAACAGCCAACCTCTGCAGCATTATGGCAGCCGAGCTGGGTATGAATCCTAAATTGGCTAAGCGTGCCGGTTTATTGCATGATATAGGTAAAGTGCCTGATGAGGAAACTGAATTGAGCCATGCGCTTTTAGGTGCTAAACTGGCTGAGAAATATGGTGAAAACCCAGCCGTGGTAAATGCCATTGGTGCTCACCACGATGAAATGGAAATGCAGTACGTTATTTCGCCCATTATACAGGCCTGCGATGCCATCAGCGGTGCAAGGCCGGGTGCAAGGCGGGAAATAATGCAGCAGTACATCCAGCGCATTAAAGACCTGGAAAATCTGGCAGCCAGCTACCAGGGTGTAGAAAAAGCCTACGCCATACAGGCCGGCCGTGAGTTGCGGGTAATTGTGGAAGCAGATAAGGTAACCGACCAGGAAAGCGAAAAACTGAGCTTTGAAATAGCCCAGAAAATACAGAACGAAATGACCTTCCCGGGCCAGATAAAAGTGACGGTGATAAGAGAAAAAAGAACAGTGAACGTAGCCAGATAAGATTGCAAGCTATCAACAGATTAAAAAACCGGCACGTAAAAGTAGCCGGTTTTTTTGTGCTATATCCTGCCCATCAATTATTGCATGGCGGTGGTATGATATTTTCCCTGCCGGTGGTATCAAAGCTGGCCACTTTTAAATTGCCTTTTTTGCTTACGGTAAATTCAATTGTCCAGATGCTGTCAAAATCTTTTCCATGCCATTTGGGCACTTCACTGGCCTTTACGCCCAAAGCTTTTGCCAGCGGCGGAATATTGCCATGCTCCCACACCATCAGCACAATGCCCCGGCGGCTCAGTACATCTTTGGCCGCACCGGCAACATCGGTTTCTTTGTAACTGCTGTTGATGTACAAATTTTTACTAATGGCAAAGGGCGATACGGTTTGAAACATCCGCACGCTGCTGGTGGTATCGCCCGTGTGCATCTTGGGTACGTAGGTAAAGTTGGGTGTGCCTACCCTTACTGCAAGTGTATCTGCCAGTGCCAGCGCCCGGTACTGCCCCTCGCAGGAGAGGTTGTTGCCCTTTGATGGTTTTTCGCCATGGCGGATGATGTATACGGTGAGTACAGTACTGCCGGGGGCAGGCTTGGGCAATGGGGCAGCGCTTAGGAACATTATCCCCGCCACTGCTACAAACAATTTTAAAAATAATTTTTGCATACTGGTTTAATTTTGGTTGGTATAACTGATTTTGATTAACCGGCTTTGCCCTTGCAGCCCGCCTCATCAAATGTAATATTAGCAAAGGAAACTATATTTAAAATGCGTAATAGTACCTGTTTTTAAAATTTCCTCATCAATGAAACACAGTACGAGGCCTTAAAATACGTCGTTGTACAGGCAGCTATGCAGAAATGCAGGGTGGCACTAATAGTGAAGTATCATCACGAAAAAAAATGAGTTTTTGGAACGGTTTGCGGGGTGAGGTTATGCGGTTGTCCGGCAGAATTATTAGACACCAGTGGTCCTGCGGAACACTGGATGGGGGTTATCGCTTACAAAATTATTTTTTCTTATTACTGTATCTCCGGCTACAAAACTAATACGCTTTTAAAATTGATTTCATTTTGGTTGATTCCTCCGTCTTTATTAACCTTGTATCAATAGCAGCACCTGTTTTTTTAAATACTATTACGCTGTAATTTTCATCATACACACTATCTAAAAACGATTGCGGGGAATGCACTATCAGTTTTTTAAAAGCTATTTCTTTTACACAACCAGTATCAGCATAAAATGTAAACTTATCAAAAAAATGCGGGTCGTTATGGTAAATTTTATTCAGTTCTACCACCATACAGCCACAGCGAACACAGGAAAAGAAAATAGCGGTTTTATCGCCAATCTTTTTTGCCATCAGCTCTTTATTGATAGTAACAGGTGAATCTTTTAATTTGGGTGTATGCTTACAGCCAAAGAAAACAGCACAAAAAAAAGTAAATAATGTTTTATTTATACGCATAATAATAGGCTTTGTTTAATGAATCGTTAAAAGCTAAAAAACCCTGCTGGTATTTATAAATATAAGATGGGCAAACAGTTTGCTTCAGCTTAAAAGAATGAACAGGATTTAACTTTGTATCAAACACATAACACTCCATTACTGCACTATCAGTTTTATTATCTTTGCCCAGCTTTTTAAGCAAGTAAATATTCCCTGAATCACCTGTAAACAATTTGAAATTATTTTCA
>JANMDL010000687.1:0-14336 GCA_031376295.1 Chitinophagales bacterium | reverse complement strand
CCAAAGCAGGTGGAAGTGATTGGGTTCAGGCGGCAGGAAACAATGCTGAATTAACTCATAAAATCTTAAAATAAATTACAGGATGAAAAAGAAAACAGCATTCATAATGATACGTCAGGAAATACTGGTGCAATGGCACCGGTCATATCGATCGGAAAAAATAAATCATTATGAACAAAAAATTAATAGCAGAATTCGGGCAGGACATCGGGTGTTACCGGCTGCGTACAGTGCGGCAGAAAATGCGCATGCGGTATGAAGATTTTGACAGGCAGTTGAGGCAACTGAACAGGGAAGAGTCGAAATTGTGGCAACAAAAGCAAAAATTGGGCTGGGAGCCGCTATTTCCCCCCGTTCAAAAAGGCTGGAAACGTAATTTTGTAATTCGGGAAGATGTAGCAAGGAGCAGCAAGGCAGCTTTTTTTGAAGAAATTTTGCAAAAAATCAACACAAAGGATTGGAGCAGCAGGAAAGATTTTTTGATAAAGCGAAGGAAGTTTGGCAGAAAAATTTATGTGGTAAAGCCTCAGTATTTAAAAAAACTGGATTTGTGGGAGTGGAGAAAAGCGGCCTTTAGTGAGGCTGAGCAACAGTTTTTTGAATCTGTGTTTTCAATTGATAAAAGAGGATATGTTAAACAGCAGTATGTATTTACCGAGCCATGGCGCTTTGTATTAAAAATAGCACCCAATATTATTGATAAAGTAAGGATAAAGGATGTTATGATAGAGCAGCGGTTGGATGAGATAGACAATTACATTACCCGGAATGATTACAAAGGAAGGATACAGAAAATTGTTTATGGAGGTGATGGCTGGAACCGGCATACTAAAAAGATGCAAAAAAGATCAGGTGGGAGCAAAAAACCAGTCACATATCTTTTGCAGGAGCTGGAGTAATGTTAAGAAGCGGCACCATCAGTTAATGTATGGTATAGCTGAAAGAGTTGTTTGGCCTTCCGCTTCATGCACCTTACAAGTGATGGTGGAGAAAGTACTTTCAACCCTTCACCAAAGCCAATAAGCTCCCTCTCCAGTTCAAAATTGGGTATTACATCAATACTGAAAATGGTGCCAGCTTTTGTTTCTTCCACAATTTTTTGTGAAGGGTGGATGGGCTTGGTTTTGATATAAGGAGCATGAAAATAGCTGACAAAAAAAGTGATATGCGTGGGGCTGTCGCCAGCATTGCGGGTAACACCGATAATGTCGCTGAAATAAGTTTGGGGGTCAAAGTTTTTATGCAGCCTGTATGGCTCATCCGGCAGGGAAAGAATGTTCTGGATACGGTCAAGCGCAAAAGTGAGTATCTCTTTGCGCTTGCGGCTCATGCCCAGTATAAACCAGCGGTTGCGGTATTCTTTCAGCAGGTACGGATAAAAAATGATGTCAGCAGCGTTCCTGGCTTTAAAAGATTGGTAAGTGAGTTGCAGGGTGGTTTGGGCAATGATGGCTTTGTGCAGTATGTCTAACCATTGAAGCCCGGTAAGCAGTTCGTTTTTTTCAAAATCAATCACAGAAGCTTGCTGGTGCTGTTCGGAATAGATCTTGTCTTCCAGGCGGTTCACCATTTCGCTCACATCGCCAAAATGGCTGAAGCCCTTGAACTGGCGCAGCAGGTGCGATACTTCCTGCAGTATGCCAAGGTCCTGCGGCGTAAGCGGAATATTGGTGATGGAATAGGCAGGGTCTTCGTAACTGTAGTATTTTTTATCCGTTACGATGATGGGGGCATTATAACCCAGCTTATCACTGCGCATGGCGTTCAGGTCGAGCCGGATGGTACGCATGCTGATGCTGGTGTCTATACCCTCGTATTCATACAAGGCATCGCTGCAGGCATCCAGCAGGTCGTCAATCGTCCATTTGCGGCGGCGGTTCTGCAGGCATTTGTCAATGGTGCGGTAGCGTATTAAAGCATTGCGGTTCACCGGCATACAAAAGAAATTTTGATAAATATAGAAAATATTTTTTACTGTGCAAATAGATTACACAGTTGCATAGCAGCTTTGTATTGTCAAAGCAAAACAGTTCTTTACATCTCTTAGCATAAAAGGAAGTGCTGCGGTAAAAGTTTACGTAATCGTGCAGTGCCCGGATCAAGCCGTTCAGACTAAGCGTTTGGATGGACAGAGTTTGCAGTTGCACCGAAATGCCTGACAGCAAAGTAGGGAAGCGCATTTACAGCCGGGCTGTTGCAGTAATGCAAAGTGTGCGTTCGAATCGCACAGGGATGACAAAAAATAATTTTAACTGTGCAGATAGGTTGTACAGTATCATGAGAAGTTTGTAATATCAAACAAAAACAAGGAGGTGTACAATGAAATTTAATTTTAAACTGGGTGCAAAAACAAATCAGGTGTTGAACTACGAAGGTGAAAAATCCTTTGTGCTAACTCCTCAGATGGAGTTGTACACCCTGGTGGCCACTGCGGGTTTGAGCGACCAGTTTTACGAAAAAGCCGAAGATAAGCTGAAGCGGCTGCGTGAACTGATAGGTAAAAATGAAGCGATGTTCGTGGCAAAGCTGGCAATATATGCCCGTGAGCAGATGCACCTGCGCAGCATACCCCTTGTGCTGGCGGTAGAGCTGGCAAAGCAGCAAAGTGGCAACAATGTTGTGGGTAAACTTGCTGGCAGGGTAGTAAAGCGTGCTGATGAGATTACGGAATTGCTGGCATATTATGCACTGGCCAATGAGCGTACCGAAGTCAAGAAACTGAACAAATTGAGCAAGCAGTTGCAAAAAGGACTGGCAGAAGCATTCAACAGATTTGACGAGTACCAGTTTGCAAAGTACAACCGGGATGCCGCTGTAAAGCTGAAAGATGCACTGTTTTTGGTACACCCCAAGGCAAAAGATGAGGCGCAGCAACTGTTGTTTGATAAAATAGTAAAAGACGAATTGCAGGTGCCTTATACCTGGGAAGTGGAATTGAGTGCAGCAGGTCAGCAAAAATATGATACAGCAGAATTGAAACAGGCTGCAAAAAAAGCAAAGTGGGAAGAGCTGGTTGCGAGCAATAAGATGGGTTACATGGCCACTTTGCGTAACCTGCGCAATATACTGGAAGCAGAAGTAAGTAAAGAGGCGCTTGATAAAGTATGTGGTTATATAAGTGACGAAAAAGCCGTTGCCAACAGCAAACAATTGCCATTCCGTTTTCTTGGTGCATACCGTGAACTGAAGGAGTTGAAGAATGGGCGGGTGGGTAAGGTGCTGGATGCACTTGAGCAGGCCGTAATGCACAGCGCTGCCAATATAGCGGGCTATGATGAAGATACAAAAGTAGTGATAGCTGCGGATGTGAGCGGAAGCATGCAGCAGCCTGTAAGCGCAAAAAGCAAGATACTGTACTTTGATATCGGTTTGATGCTGGCGATGCTGCTGCAGAGCCGTTGCGGCAATGTGGTAACCGGTATGTTTGGGGATACCTGGAAAGTGATAAATGTGCCAAAGAAAAACATACTGGCCAGTGTGCAGGAGTTTTACAGCAGGGAAGGTGAAGTGGGATACAGTACTAATGGTTACCTGGTGGTGAAAGACTTGCTGCAACGGAAGAAAGCGGTTGACAAAGTGGTGCTTTTTACTGACTGCCAGTTGTGGAACAGTAATAACAGTAACGAAAGCATAGCCGGTTTGTGGAAACAGTATAAGCAGATAGCACCTGCCGCAAAGTTATATCTTTTTGATATGGCCGGTCACGGCAACATTCCGCTGGATATAAAGCGTAATGATGTTTACCTGGTAGCAGGGTGGAGTGATAAGATCTTCAATGTGCTGAAAGCTATTGATGAAGGAAGTGATGCGGTTAAAGTGATTGAGGCTATAAAGTTGTAAAACAGAAACAGGCAGCCCTTGCAATACAGGGCTGCTTTTAAAAAAGTTCTTTGATACCGTATTAAGAAAGTTAGGATGTCGTAGAAATGGGTTACTTCGTCACCATACAGGGCTAGGGTTCCGCTTAACGGCGGAAAGAGGTGCAAATCCTCAGCTTGACAGCAGCCCGTTTCCTGTTTCGCCAGTTACTCCTGAACTTTTTTTGAAAGGTGCCGTAAATAAGGGATACTTCGTTGGCACAATTGGTTCGAATCCAACCCCTGAGCAGTCAGGGAGCGACCCTTGTTGAGTGATTGCCCTTTCTTTTAAATAACAAACCAGTGTGCCGTGGCAAAGTGTTACTTCGATTCTGTAACAATCACAAACAGTCACTATGCGTTTGTTGCCGCTGGTTTAATTTATATAGCAGTATTCCGGTTGGTCGGATACTCCATTTGGATTGGAGAGGCTGCAGGTTCGAGTCCTGCCTGCTATACAACAGGTGTCGTAGAAAAGAGTTACTTCGAATCTTAATCGGCGGGTCACGGGTTCGACTCCCGTCAGGTCTACTTTGCATCACAGCAAACGGGCCTGTAGCTCAGTGGGTAGAGCAGCATGTACTTTTTTCGGTTTGTTACCCTGTAAATTATTCTAAAAAATTTAAAAAAACTAAGTACGTGAAAAAGATTGCAGATAAAACGGGTAAGACTAAAGTAAATGGTAATGGTTTGCTTGTGGAGCAGTTGAAGGGGATATTTGTGGGGCAGAAATAAGATGACATCCGGTATCGATTGGTGCCAGATGGTTTAGCTTAAAAGTAAAAAATAAGATTTGGCATAAAGCAATTCCATAACTTTATAAAATGAGGCTTAAATTATAATTTTTTTTTATGATGTTTAAATTATGGAGTGAGTTAGATAGCGATGCAAGGAAGGAACTTATGTCTGATTTTCAATATAGGAAATGGGGGGAATTAACCGAAGTTGAGAAAGTTAGATTTTGGAAATTCTCTGAGGATGTGTTTTTCCCGTTACGATTATTGAAAAATTATGGAGAATATGTTAATGACATCGAATTTAATGAACACCGAAATAAGGGGTTTATTTTCCATAGTATTTTCTGGTTAGATGAGAAGTATAAGATGAAAGTTTATGCAGAAGATTTTAATCAGAATCAAACGGATTACGCAGCTTTTTGTGATTTTTACAATATAGTAACTATGCAAGATGGGCATATTATTTTAGAGTTGTTGTCATTATTTGCTTATGCAGTATTAACCAATTGTCAACAGCGAAAACTATCTGAGTTAAATGAAGATGATTATGTATACTTTGATGAATGCGCAAGCACCTTAAATAGGCTTTTTTTTGAATTCAAATTAGACTATCATCTGACTCGGATTGGATTTATGCCAAGGCAAGAGATGAAAATTCTTCAAGGAGTTTATGAACCAGTTATTAATCATTTATCTAACCCAAAATTTGAGCGTATAAGCGTTGTTTTGAGGGATGCTTTTCTAGAATACGGCAGTAATACACCAAATGGATATAGTTCTTGTATAACTCATTGTATTGCTGTGGTCGAGGGGTTTTTACAAATTATTGTTTATGGCAGTATAGGCAAAGGTACATTGACAGATTTATTCAAAGACGGACAAAAAAAGAAATTAATTCCAGATGATACATTTACACAAGGAGTAATAAATGTTTTTATTTCTGTTATGCAAAAAGAGCGAAAGACTACAGGGGATGCTCACATTAAAGAAGATTATACGACGGAAAGAAACGCAAAGCTAATAATGAACCTCTCCATGATATTTATTCAGCATTGCATTATTACATAAAAGTTATTTTTCCTCACCCTGCGTCAGTTCCAGGTAAGCATCAGAAAATTCTTTTTTGCGCTTATTTTTTTTGTGAATGAGCATGGCGCTGTGAATCATCATGCTGCCTGCTTCAAAGCTGGTGGAGATTTGGATGATTTTGCTGGAAGGATGGTCGTAGTAATTAAACCAGCTTTTAAATTTCCTGGCTCTTGCTCCTTCTTTGCCATCCCAATTGTCACAAACATACACCATCGCATTATTACGGGCTTCGAGGAAGTCGCCGGCTATGGTAATAACAGTATCGGCAATGCGTTTGTCAATCCCTTTTCGTTTTGCAGGCTTGGTTAATAAATCAAGGTTGAAGCCAAAAATAAAAGGAGCAACACCCGGATAGTTTGGGAAGTATGCAGCAAAAGACGAGAAATAGCATTCGTAAATGTCTTCGCTATCAGTGGTAAATGTGTAATAATCCGGTTTTAGAACCTCAAAATTATACGGTTGCAAATTTGTAGCCATATTTTTCACGCAGTTCTTTAAAGGTAATACCGTTTTGCCTCGCTTCCCGGATAAATTGCTGGTCGGCAAACATTTTTTGCACCATTTCTGCCCTGGTCATGGGTGCAGGCTTGGCAGTTCGTTTTTTGCGAACAGTTTTTTTAGCTTTAGTGGCAACTGGAGCCATAACAAATAATTTATCGCAATTTACAAAAATTGTGCAAACAAAACAAACCGTAAAGGTTAACAACAATGAGCAAATTAAAAATACAGGGAAAAGAATTAAGGGCTATCGGCTACCCGGAAGCACCGGTGATAAGCATAGCCATGAAGGTGATGGAAAAGAATTATAAACATCACACAAAAGAAGATGCGATGGAGATTTTAAAAGCAGTGCTGGCTTCGCCTGCTGATTACTTGGATGATGCGGTGCTGGCCATGATTGCGCAGCAACTGATGCCAAAGCCGGAACCGGAAGGACAGGAAATTTCGCTGAACCAGCAGGGCATCGCCTTCAGCATATTTGGCCAGGAACATATTGAAGAAGGTGCCATGCACCAGATGTACCAGGCCGCCAAACTGCCCATAAGCGTGGCGGGTGCTTTAATGCCCGATGCACATAGCGGCTATGGCCTGCCGATTGGTGGTGTGCTGGCTACTGATAATGCAGTAATACCTTATGGCGTTGGTGTGGATATTGGTTGCCGTATGTGCCTTACGCTGTTTGATATTGACCCGAAAGAGCTGATACAAAAGGAAGCCTGGTTTACCCGTGAACTGCTGGAAGCTACTTTGTTTGGAAGTGGCGGGCAGTTTGACCAGGCATCCAATCATGAAGTGATGGAGAATGAGCTGTTTGGGCAATTACCCCTGCTTAAAAGCCTTCATGGCCGGGCATGGAAACAGTTGGGTACTTCCGGCTCTGGCAACCATTTTGCCGAATTTGGTACGGTGGAAGTTACTGAGAAAGATGCAGTAATGGGTGTTGAACCCGGCAATTATCTTGGTTTGTTGACGCATAGCGGCTCCCGTGCTTTGGGTGCAAATATTGCCAATCACTATACCAAAATTGCCATCAGCAAAAGGCGTTTGCCGCATGATGCGAAAAACCTGGCCTGGTTGACGCTGGATGAGGAAGAAGGTATAGAGTACTGGCTGGCGATGAACCTTGCGGGTGACTATGCAAGTGCCTGCCACCACATCATACATGCAAAAATTGCAAAACAGTTGGGACGTAAGCCATTGAAAATGGTAGAGAACCACCACAACTTTGCATGGAAAGAACAGTGGGAAGGAAAAGAAGTGATTGTGCATCGCAAGGGCGCCACGCCTGCGGGAAAAGATGTGCTGGGGATTATCCCGGGCAGCATGACGGCACCCGGCTTTATTGTAAAAGGTAAGGGTGAAATGGCGGCAGTTAACTCTGCTGCGCATGGTGCAGGAAGAAAGATGAGCCGTACAAAAGCCATACAATCTGTAACTGATAAGCAGTTTAAAGAAGAGGTGAAGAAATTTGGGATAAAATTGCTTGGTGGTGGATTAGATGAATCGCCATTTGCCTACAAGGACATTAATGTGGTAATGAAAAGCCAGACGGCTTTGGTGGACGTGTTGGGTAAATTTACCCCTAAAATAGTGCGGATGGATGGTGCCAAACACCATAGCTGGCGCAATCAGAAAAAAGGTACCACATTGGATGGTGAGTAAATACTGACAAAAAATCCCGGTTGTAACAGCCGGGATTTTTTGTTGATTTTACGTATCAATGGGGTGATTTAACCCTTTAGTTTTTTATTATAGTTGCATATACTTACAATATTTTATATATTACAGTAACATAATGATACGTTGATTGATTTAACCTAAATAAACCGGTATGGCGCAATGGACAAAAAGACTCACTGTTTTAAGGGATGTGCTGGCTTCCCTGCTTCCCTTCAGGCAGGATGCTGTTCCTTATCTTGATGCTGCAGGTATCAACTGGCTGACAATTGATATGGCTGGAAATCCCGTTACACTCTGGCACAACATACTCACTTATGCCAATGCCAATGAGCAGGTGATGGATATGGTGAATGCTGTGCTGGAAAAGTTTCCTAAAAATCCGCACCTGCTTGCGTTTAAACAGCCCGAAGAGGAAGACTACAATCTTGGGCCCGACATAAAGGATATGGAGTGGAAGGACAACCAGCCGGTAGAAGACCTTGAAAAGCTTACGGGCAGTGTGAATACGTTGTTGCCCATCAGTTTTTTAGCAGTGGGTTTGCAAAAAGCAAGGGCGGTGGCAAGGGTATATATCAAAAAAGGCAGTAAGGCCGAAGTGGGCACAGGTTTTTTATTGCCGGGCAATGTGTTTGTAACCAACAATCATGTAATTAAAGATAAAACCACAGCAGGAGCAGCCTTACTGCAGTTTGATTACGAAGAATCGGCAGATGGCAACCCGGTGGCTGTTACAGAGTTTAAGCTGGATCCTTCAAAAGGTTTTGCTACATCTGTGGCGGATGACTGGACGGCGGTGAAAGTTATAGGGGATGCCAATGCCCGGTTTGGCGCACTTGAGCCGGTTGAAAACATTGCTGTGCAAAAGGATGATTTTGTAAACATCATACAGCACCCGGGAGGCAGGTATAAGCAGATTGGCCTGTACCACAATATGGTTACTTTTTCAAATGATAAGATAGTGCAGTACCTTACTGACACGGAGCCGGGATCATCAGGCTCGCCGGTATTTAACAGTGAGTGGCAACTGGTGGCATTGCACCACAGCGGCGGTATGCTGAGGGAACCTGGATCAATACAACGCCTGCTGCGCAATGAAGGAATCAACATTAATGTAGTGATGGCAGGATTAAAAGCAAACAACTTGTTATAATGGCAATACAACCAAAATTGAAACATCAGATTGTAAAACTGCTTGCCGGGTTGATCAGTAACCGGGCAGATGCCATGCCTTATTGTGATGCGGCAGACCTGGATACTTCTGTCATCACTTTTGACAATGCCGCTTACACCAACTGGTACAATATTATTTCTGCTGCCGAAAAACAGGAGCGGCTGGAGGCGCTGCTGGCAGAAATAGCAAAACCTTTCAGTGGTAATTCGGAACTGAAGCGGCTTATGGATGAGGTGAAGGAAGGCTTCGACCGGCGGGTGGAGCGGATTGCCAAGGCCATAAAAATGAAGCAATGTGTACTTTTCCTCGGCCCCGACCTGCTGCAGTGCATGGAGGGCGGCCAGGTGAAAGCATTCAATAAATTGCTGTCTGCCGCACTTTCAAAAGAGCTGGAAAGGGAAAGCGTGTACTACGACCGGGAGCAGGCAGAGTCGCTTCCTTACATTGCGCAGCGGTTTGAGGATATGCCCGCTTATGTATTAGGAGAAGTGGGGGCGAAGGCAAAAACTACTTTTCAGAATGCCACGGTTTACCGCCAGGTATATGATGCCATCAGTTCATTTGTCTATCCGCTTATCATCAATACCAACCCCGACAGCATACTGGACGACATATACAGGCAGAAACTGGTTGACAGCCAGCCCGTAAATGTAGCTGCCAGTTGTTACGACATGACGAACGATATTGATGGTGGCGGCTCTTTTAATGCCGATCTGTCGAAACCCAATACTGTGGTGAGTTACAAGATATTCGGCTCATTTGAAAATGCTGCTTCCATATTGTTTACCGATACCCACCGTGTGTTGTTTTCAAAAAACGTGGTACGGAACGATCCGCCATTACCCCCATTGATAAAAAAACTGCTGACAAATAAATATTACCTTTTCCTGGGATTCAATTTTGGAGAATGGCATTTAAAAATACTGATGGACTGCCTGGGGCTGGCTAAGAATGAAGACAGGAGTTTTGCGCTCACCAATATACCGGGTATGGCAGGGTCGTCAATGAATGAATATTTTGAAAAGGAGTATAAGTTTTATTTTATAGAGAAGGATATTGAACGGTTTATGCAGCAGGTGAAGGAAGAATACAGCCATCTTGACTGACAGGCAAAAAAACTGTCCATCCTTATATCACAATTATTGTAAAGTACTTTTATGCAAAGTAGTACCACATATAAAAAAGACAGGTATCCGGGACTGAGGTCGTTTGACAAGGACCAGCGCAACCTTTTTTTTGGCCGTGAGGCTGAAACAACCGAACTGTTTAATTTAGTGAGCTTAGAAAAAGTGGTGGTGCTTTTTGGTAAATCAGGATTGGGGAAGAGTTCTTTGCTGAATGCCGGCCTTTCGCCTTTACTGGAAGAAAGCGGTTTGAAACCGGTGAGGGTGAGGTTCAGTTCGGGTAACCGCATCAGCAGCAAAGATACAGAACAGGATACCAACCTGCTTGTAAGGGACTTTATCATTGCATTCAATGGTTTTGATAACAGCCATGACATTTTGTTTGATAAGGATAAGCCCCAGCTTTGGGAACATATCAAGAGCACCACTTTTACTGATAAGGAAGGCAGGACGCAAACACCTGTTTTTATTTTCGACCAGTTTGAAGAGTTTTTTTATCACCCGCAGCACCACCAGCAGGAATTTTTGAGGCAGCTGTCGGAAGTGGTGCATGAGCAGCCACCCCGCCGCATTCTGGAATGGATTACCGGCATCGAAGCATCGAAGCGCACACCTGCAGAATTACAATGGTACCAGCAACCCGATGTTAAAATAATCTTTTCCCTGCGGTCAGATAAACTGTCGCTGATGCAGTCGGTATCACCTTACATCAAAAGCATATTGCGCAACCGTTATGAACTGAAACCGCTGAACAGGCAGCAGGCGCAGGACGCCATTGAACAACCGGCAGTAAAAGATATGGGAACCGGCTATACTCCTGCATTTACATTTAACAAAAAAACCCTTGCCGACATAGTAAACGAATTGGGAAAAGGCAGTGACGAAATAGAAAGTTCGCAACTGCAGATGGTGTGTAATTATATTGAGCAGCAGGTACGTACAGAGCAGGACAGGGAGAACGGCATACAGGATATTGAAGTAAATGAAACAATCATCGTACCGGAAAGGGACATTCTTGACATCAGGAATAATTTTTATGAAAAACAGCTGAAGCTGGTTGGCGATGAGCAGGACAGTACACTTGCACGGACCGTGATAGAAGACCAGATGGTGATTGAGGGCCAGCGGGCCAGCCTGCTGGAAAAACAATTGCTGCGGGAACTGAACGGGAAAAGGGAACTGCTGGAAGCGTTGCAAAGGGCCAGGCTGATAAGGGAAGAGAATACCAACCGTGGCCTTACTTACGAAGTAAGCCATGATACATTGATTGACCCGATTGAAAAATCGAGACAGCGGCGGCAGGAAGAACAGGAAAAACTGCAGGTGGAGCAGGAGAAGGAGCGGCTTGCCCTTGAAGCACAAAAACGCAATGAGGAACTGAAAGAAAATCTGAAAAGGCTGGCCAATGAAATGCAGTTGAGGGAAGATGCGGAAGCGCAGAAGGCAGAGGCGCAAAAGCAGGCGCTTGAGGCACAGAAGCAGAGAAAAAGGGCAAGGTTTTACAGTCTGGCATCACTGGTATTGCTGCTGTTAGTGGTTATTGCCGGGTTTTATTTTATAATACGGCTTAATGAAGAACGGCTGAAGTCTGATGAGCTGGGAAAAGAGCTGCTGAAAGGGTATAATGACAATGCAGATAAAGTGATTTACCTCGACAGCCTGGTGCAGACTAAAAACCTGGTTGATACGGCTTCTTTAACAACAGGCAAAACCCAGCCTGACGCACCCCCGGAAGTGGCGTATGAAATAATAAATGATGGAAAAAATGAGGAAGATACGGCTGATATACAGTTTCAGAAACTGGTTAATAATACTTACCGCCAGGTGAAGAAGATGAACCGGGATACCACATCATCCAGAACGAACAGGAGCATAAGGGAAAAAGTAAAATATATCGAGGAAAAATTTCCAAAAGCTAATATGCAGTTCAGGCAGAATTACCTGCCTGATAAAAGCAAGCTGGATATCAAGCAGTATCCGAAGCAATAATACCTAAAACATTTTATGACAGATTTTTCTAAATACAGGGGTTACAGTGATAAGTTTATAGGGGCAGATAAGAAAGTGCCTTTGCCGGTGTTGCAACCTGCACAACTGAAGGACCTTGCTCCCGTTGGCGGGCGAAAAGACATGATTGCTGCTTATGTCAATTACAGTGTGGCATTATCTGCCAGCCGCAGGTTTCCGTATTTTACCGCCAGTAATATTGATGGTAAACTGTTCAGGAGTATTAAAAGAAAGGACAACTGGCGCCGTGATGAAAGGATAGACCCTACCCACCAGTGGGGAAAAGAGCTTTACAGCGCTGCCAAAAGTGATTTTGACCGTGGGCACATGACCAAACGGGAAGATGTGCAATGGGGGCTAAACGAGAAGGAGGCTATAGCCGCCGCAGACAGTACATTTTATTTTACCAATTCTGTACCTCAGCATGCAAAACTTAACCAGAAAACCTGGCGCTTGCTGGAAGATTATATCCTGCATAAGGAAACAAAGGAGACCGGGTTGAAGGTATGTGTATTTACCGGCCCGGTTCTTAGTAAAAATGACCCCCAGTTTGTGACTTCTGTAAAGGGTGAAAAAGTACAGATACCCACCTTGTTCTGGAAAGTGGTGGTTTTTCCAAAAAGTGATGGAAAACTTTACCGTGCAGGTTTTATGATGAGCCAGGAAAGCCTGATGCATGACAATGATATAGTGGAAAGTTTGCGTGACCTTACACTTGAATCGCTGGGGGATGAAGATAAATTGTTTCTTGAGTTTGAAGCTGCTGATACCTACCAGACTAACATTGATAATATTGAGCAGCTAACCGGTATCAAAATGCCCGCAGCTATTGATATTTATAAGGACAAACGCCCTGTAAAACTGATGCTGAAAGAGATTGACATAAGCCTTGAGTCGTTTGATGCGTCTGGAAATGAATTGGGATATGAAATAGCCGGATTGGTATTGTAGCATACAACCCAGAGAATCTGTATTTCAGTTTTGTGCGCAGAAAAATCAGGATGGCATTGAGATTTTCTGTTACTTTACGGCTCTAATTTTTTTATGGAGGAAACAACAGATAAGATAAAGAAATTGTTCCGAAGCTTCAGCGGGGATGAGATAATGGCTATAGATAAATTGCCACAGTCGGGAAGTGAAAGGCATTATTACCGGTTGCATACAAACGGTCTGCCGTATATAGCTACTTACGGTGTTAATGTAAAGGAAAATGAGGCTTTCATTTATTTTTCAAAACATTTTGCTGACAAGCAACTGAATGTGCCTGAAATATACTGTATTTCGGCTGATAAATATTTGTACATACAGGAAGACCTCGGCGATGTATCGCTGCTGAACCGGCTGGAAGCAGAGGGTTATTCGGAAAATGTGTATACCCTGTTTAAGCAAAGCCTTCAGCAACTTGCTATGCTGCAGGTAAATGGAGATGCCGGGATTAATTACGATAAATGCCTTACCAACAGCGAGTTTGGTAAGCAGGCAATTATGGCCGACCTGCTGTATTTCAAGTATTATTTTTTAGATGCATTGAGGCGCCCCTATGATAAGCAAAAATTAATTGACGATTTTGAGGCACTCAGTAATTACCTTTCTCATACAGCCTACAAATATTTTATGTTCCGGGATTTTCAAAGCCGTAACATTATGGTAGCGGCTGATGGCAGCATACATTTTATAGATTACCAGGGTGGTATGAAGGGTGCTCCCCAGTATGACGTGGCTTCACTGCTTTGGCAGGCAAAGGCCAACCTGCCGGATGAATGGAAACAGCATTTGCTGGAAGATTATATAGATGCCTTTGAAAAAATTACACAGGAAACTGTTGACCGGGCTATTTTCCGGAGCCAGTACAATGGCTATGTGCTCATACGCCTGCTGCAGGTGCTGGGCGCTTATGGGTTCAGGGGACTGTTTGAACGTAAGGCGCATTTTTTAACCAGTATTCCGCTGGCGTTGCAAAATTTGAAATGGTTCATCAATAACCAAAGCATTGGCATTGTGCTTCCGGAATTCAGAAAAGTGCTTGATATATGTGTAGATGAAGTAGTAATACAGGAATTTACACCGGTGCAGGCTACGGCTGACACCCCCCTGGTGGTTAAGATAAACAGTTTTTCTTATCTGAAAACAGGCTATCCGAAAGAAGAAACCGGTAACGGGGGTGGCTTTG
>JANMDL010000649.1:0-12298 GCA_031376295.1 Chitinophagales bacterium | reverse complement strand
CCTGAGGTTTGCCACAGAAACAATGATGGGCAAAATATTGTAATGTGCATATTGCTGCTTCGCAGCTTAGTATTGCCCCAGATGCACTGAAGCACAGAAAAAAATAATGTGGTAAAACAGTGCTTCTGAGCCTTCTGTGGCAAATTAAACATGCAGAAGCTAACCTATTGTCCAAATGCATTCAATCAGGTACTGCATGGCTCCTGGTTTTTTTTAATACCCAAAACAATCAGCCGTTATCATTTTTAGATTAACTTGCACGCCTAAATATCTCAGTTATATGGAATACAATAAGATAGTTTCGGTAAGTGGTCTTAGTGGTTTGTTTGAGCTGGTTTCCTCCAGGCAGGATGGAGCAGTAGTACGCTCATTAGACGATAACAGCAGCAAATTTGTAAGCAGCCGGATCCATAATTTTTCTCACCTGGAAAGCATAGAAATATACACGGTAAAGGACAATGTGAACCTGGTGGATATTTTTACTGCCATGCAGGCCAGCAGCGAAGCCAGGCCTGATGAAAAGGCTGATGGTAAAGCGATAAAGGCGTATTTTGAAAAGGTTTACCCAGATATAGATTTTGAAAGGGTATATGGCAGCGATATGAAGAAGATGGTGAAATGGTTGGCTGTATTGGAAAAACACAATATTGACATCAAACTCAGTAAGCCAGCTGAAGGCGAAGCCGAAGGTGAAAAACCAGCCGCTGAACCGGAAAAAAAGAAAACAACCAAGGCTAAGGACAACAGCACCAAGTCGGCAGCCACTAAAAACGCACCGCCCAAAAAAATAACGGCGCCGCGTAAAATGGCTTAACCCGATACTGGTTTCATTATCAAATTATTACAAAAACTGCCCCGGCAGCACAGGTTTTTTATGTACACAGCAGCTATAACAAAAACAGCCAGGAATTTTGTTCCTGCAGGCTTTGTGGTTACCAACTGGGAATCTATTGAGCCTTTTTTTAAAAACTTAGTTGAAAGGGAAATCAGCACCCCGGCCGATATGGAACAATGGCTGAAAGACAGTAGCGAACTGGAAGCGGTAATAAGTGAAGATGCTTGCTGGCGCCAGATAAATATGACCTGCGATACAGAGAACAAGGCGCTGGAAGAAGCGTTCAACTATTTCTGCATGGAGCTGCAGCCCAAAATTCAGCCCTGGTCCGATGCACTGAATAAAAAATTAGTGAATCACCCGCTTACGCAGCAGCTTGATGCTGATAAATATTTTACTTACCTGCGCAGTGTGCGCAAAAGCATCGAATTATTTAAGGAAGAAAATATTCCCCTACAGGCCGAGCTGGCGGTGATGCAGCAGCAGTACGGTATTACTACCGGCAAAATGACGGTGGAAGTGGAAGGCAAGGAGTATACCCTGCAGCAGGCAGCTAAATTTCTGCAGAGCCACGACCGCAGCCTGAGGGAATCCGTTTATCACAAAATACAGCAGCGCAGGCTGGCAGATAAGGAAACCCTTGCCGGTTTATATACACAACTCATTGAAAAGCGCAACCAGGTAGCCATTAATGCCGGGTTTGATACTTACCGGGATTTCCGGTTTAAAGAGTTGGGCCGGTTTGATTACAACAAAGAAGATTGTTACCGCTTTCATGAGGCGGTAAAGCTGCACGTGATGCCCCTGATCAACAAAATATACCAGGCAAAAAAGGAAAAGCTTGGGTTAGATACACTCCGCCCCTGGGATGTGGAAGCAGAGCCCGAAGGTGTAAAAGCCCTGCAGCCATTTGAAACCAGTGAGGAGCTGGTGGCAAAAAGCATTGCCTGTTTTACTAACCTGCGGCCGTTTTTTGGCGATTGCCTGCAGCGGATGCAGCAGATGCAGCACCTCGATTTGGAAAGCCGTAAGGGTAAGGCGCCGGGCGGATATAATTGTCCGCTGGCGGAGAGTGGCGCACCCTTTATTTTTATGAATGCCGCCGGGCAGATGCACGATGTAACCACGATGGTGCATGAGGGCGGCCATGCGGTCCACTCTTTTTTGGCGCACCCACTGGAGCTTACGGGCTTTAAGGAATATCCCATGGAAATAGCCGAAGTGGCCAGTATGGCTATGGAGCTGTTCAGTATGGACCATTGGGAAACTTTTTTTAGTGATTCAGAAGAACTGAAAAGGGCCAAAGAACACCAGTTGGAAAGAGTGATCACTATTTTTCCCTGGATAGCGATAATAGACAAGTTTCAGCACTGGATATACGAACACCCTGTACATACGGCAGAAGAACGCACTGCCCAATGGGTGGCGATACTGGCTGAGTATAAAGATGATGTGATTGACTACAGCGGGCTGGAAACCTACCGCAGCAATGCCTGGCAGCGGCAACTGCACCTGTTTGAAGTGCCTTTTTATTATATTGAATACGGCATTGCACAACTGGGCGCTATCGGCATGTGGATGCAGTACAAGCAAAACAAGGAGCAGGCATTGGATAATTATTGCGCTGCACTGGCACTGGGTGGAACTAAAACCCTGCCGCAACTGTACGAAACAGCAGGCCTTTCATTCGATTTTTCTCCGGAACGCATCAAAGTGCTGATGGATTTTGTAAACGGTGAACTGGAAAAGATATAAATAAAGTAAATATGTCTTTGGCTGGAAAAAAATATACCTGGCATAAGATAGCCGACACTGCCGAAGAGCTGGGCCTTGGCAGCAGCAGCATTACCGAAATAACCGTTAACAATAAAAAAGTTTGCCTGGCCCTGCACAACAACACGTTGCATGCCTGTGTTCACAAATGCCCCCATGCGGGCGGGCCCATGGCTGATGGTTTTGTGGATGCACTGGGTAATATTGTGTGCCCGCTGCACCGCTACAAGTTCAGCCTGCAGAATGGCCGCAACACCAGCGGTGAGGGGTATTACCTTAAAACCTACCCGGTAGATGTAAGGGAGAATGGAGTTTTTATAGGGTTTGAAGAAAAAAAAGGGCTTTTTGGGTGGTAAATAGCAAAATCAGTTTGTTGTAAAACTGAAAATGCACTATTTTTGCTCTCCCAAATCGGTAACGATAAGGGTACACTCCTCAATAGCTCAGTTGGTTAGAGTCCCGGACATCCGGGATTAATCAGAGGAACTAAGGTTGGAGAAAAATAAAATAAGAGATACTCCTCAATAGCTCAGTTGGTTAGAGCATCTGACTGTTAATCAGAGGGTCTCAGGTTCAAGTCCTGATTGGGGAGCAGGCCCCGGAGCAATCCGGGGTTTTTTTATGATAATGCTATGATGTTTTACATTTATATACTTTATTCGCCTTCCTCTGACAAATACTACACAGGCTACACAAGTGATTATCAGGTAAGATTACAGCAGCATAATACCCAGGAATACTTTAATACCTACACGGCAAAACACAGGCCATGGCTGATGGTTTCAGTTTTTAAATGTGGTAATGAAGAAAACGAAGCAGTAAAGCTGGAACGATTTATCAAAAAACAGAAAAGCAGGAAACTGATTGAGCAATTAGTCAACCCTTCGTTTATCCCTGGTGGGGCATTGGCTCAGTTGTTTAGAGTCCCGGACGTCCGGGATTAATCAGAGGGTCTCAGGTTCAAGTCCTGATTGGGGAGCCGAACAGGACAAAGCCGGATTTTTCCGGCTTTTCCTATTTTTGGAATCGCTGAAAGCCACGCCAGTACTGCATATCAGCGACAGCAAGGGGTTGTCCTGAGCGGTTCGATATGAATTATTTTCAAAAATCAATTTTTCGGGGATTGGCAATTGCTAAACACTTTTAATGGGTAGCAGACCCGCTCGAAATCCTTAAGTTTGAACTTAGAACGTACTACCATGCTATTTTGACCATGAATTTATTGGAAAATCCGATCGCATTATCTAATTTTGTTCACAAAAAAATGTTGTTCACGTTTCGTGTACACCAATTTTAATTGAACATGACTGAATTTGAAATAATACATATTGCCCTCGAAAATCTTCAAAAACATGCTGGCATTACTGGTAAGTGGGATGAACATGGACCAACAGAATTAGATGGACAAGTGGAAATGATGGTCGAAAACCATCCCATAAAATTCAATACCGAAATTAAGCAGGAATTGCGAATCCACCAGTTGCCAAAAATCATTGACCAGGCTAAACGCTTTGGCCCCTTGATGGTAGTGGCAAACCGAATCTTCCCTAAAATAAAGGAAGAATTGCGGCACCATGGCATCGCCTATCTGGAAACCAATGGCAATATCTGGATTAAGCAAAATGGCATATTGCTTTGGCTGGATGTGCAGAAGCCATTAAGGGATATAAAAGAAAAGAGCAACAGGGCGTTTACAAAAACAGGCCTTAAAGTAGTGTTCCATTTAATGTTGCATGAAAAAGATGTAAACCTGCCCTACAGGGATATAGCCAACATAACCGAAGTAGGTCTGGGAAACATCAACTATGTAATAACAGGCTTAAAAGAAATGGGTTTTCTCTTAAAACTGAACAAGGATGAATATAAGCTGGTAAATAAAATGGCGTTGCTCGATAAATGGATAACAGCTTATGGAGAAAGATTGAAACCAGCATTGCAAACAGGCACTTTCCGTTTTCTGAAAGAAGAAGATTTTGCTAATTGGAAAACGCTGCCGCTACGTAATGGGAAAACATGGTGGGGAGGAGAACCGGCCGGTGATTTATTCACCAATTACCTGCGTCCGGGTGAACTGACTTTGTACACAGTAGAAACAAGAAATGAGCTGATAAAAAATTACAGATTGATTCCGGATGATAGTGGAAAAGTAAAAGTATATAAAAAGTTCTGGCACTATGAGGAGGTACATGATAATGTTGTGCCACCCTTGCTGGTATATGCCGATTTAATGAATACTGGCGACAGAAGATGTACAGAAACAGCACAAAAGATTTACGATGAGTTCTTACAAAATAAATTATAAACAGTTACGGCAGCAGCCTGAAATATCAACAATGCTATCGGCATTAGAGCGGGGCTTTACTAAATTTGATATCGACTTTTACCTGGTTGGTGCGGTGGCAAGAGATGTATGGATGAGTGGTATCAATAATATTGCTCCTAGGCGTACCACCGGTGATATTGATTTTGCAGTGCTCATAAATGATAAAGGAACTTATGCAGCACTGAAGGAATATTTAATAAATACAGAAGGATTTCAGCCATTCACGGGTAATGTGTTTGTATTAATATGGAAAGATAAAGCTGAAGTGGATCTATTGCCTTTCGGAGCTATTGAGGATGAAGATGGCAAAGTAACGATAGATGGATCGGGGTTGACCAATATCAGCTTACAAGGTTTTACAGAAGTGTATGAAGAAGGCTTACCACAATTAGAATTGTCTATAGGATCTAGTGGGGAAGGTACGCACCAATTTAAATTTTGTACACTGCCGGGCATTGTTTTATTAAAAATGATTGCATGGGACGACCGGCCTGAAAAACGGAGGGATGACATAAAGGATATCAGCGACATATTGAACCACTTTTTTGATATGTACGACAATGAAATATGGGATAACCATAGCGATTTATTTGTTGATGCTGATGCCGACCTGAAACATATAGCAGCAAGGGTGATGGGCAGGCAAATGAATAAAATTGCCAAGCGAAATAAAAAACTATTTAATAGAATTGAAGGAATACTGAGCGCCAATGCAGATAATATCGCTAACAGCAAAATGGGTGCAATAATGACAGCATATTTTGAAAATACAGTAGCAGAAAATGTGCTGTTGTTGCAACAATTAAAGCAGGGCTTTTCAGAATAAAGCTAAGGAATCAACATAATTGTCGAAACATCCCTTACATAATTTCCAATAATACCGCTCCATTTGCGCTCATGTTCTTCAATTACTGCCTTTAAACGGTAGATTCTTTGCAAATTTTCTAATACCTGATGCAGGTGTTCCGGGCAGCGGGGAGCCGAACAGGACGAGCCGGATTTTTCCGGCTTTTCTATTGAAATATGTACCAAACAGTTTTTATTCATCACCCCGGGTTATCTATCGGGAAAACAAACCTTACAGAATCAGACAATACCGCCGAGCCAAAAACACCGATGGCTCCGGGTATTTTTGTATTGATAAACACCGGTTCCACAAAAGGGTTTTGTATGGCCTGTAACTGTTCATCCAGGTCACGGTAAAACTCAGCCGAATTTTTATCTAATGATTGCATCATCACCCAGCCAAAATCATCCTTTTTGTATTCATAAGATACTTCGATAGACATGGTTATTTTTTGCCCGTCCGCATTTTCATCAGTAAAAACAATGCGCCCGATATCCTTTACCGCAAATTTTTCAGCAGGCCCGCTTACACAGGTGTTCACAAACCTGTCAAGCACATGCGCATGGTGCCGGGAGGTGTCAATAATCCTGTTCATCCGGAACCGGTAAAAATCGGCTGTGCCGGCATGGTCAGTAAGGGTAACAATTACTCCATCATGTGCACCATACACATCAAAAAATTCTTTGGCGTAAGTGATGGTATCTATGGCAACAGGTGCCTGGTTGATGGTAGTGGTGGCGGTATAATTGTTTCCTTCAAAGCTCACTGAGAGGGTATAGGTTTTGCCCCATTGTGCGGCTATATTGCCTCTGTAAAATGGCTCCCACCTGCAGCGGAATTTGTTATAAGCTGAATCGGCCACCAATGAATCAATAACAGTACCACTGGCGATCTTTACAACGGCACCCCTTGCAAAAACCTGCTGCGGCGTAACTTTGGTGCTGAAAAAGGCATTGCTTTTGCTGATGTATATTTCCGGTTTTTGCCCGGGGTACAGCATACCCTCTATAAAAACCTTGCTGCTGTGGGCTTGCGAAAAATTGATGCTGATGTCTTTTTTGCAACTGCTGATCAGCAGTACCCCTGCAGCAGCCATTACAATACACACAATTGTTTTACGGTTCATTTTCTAAAATTTAAAGTTGAATGAAATACCTGGGATGATGGGCAGCAACGATACCTGTTTGGCTGTTGGTTTGGTGGTAATGGCATCAATTTGAAAATAAACAAAATAAGGGTTCTGCCTGCTGTAAATATTATAGGCACCCAATACCAGTTCATATTCAAATGGCTTTTTAAATAGCTTAGCAGCCTTTTTATAAGTCGCCGAAAAATCCAGGCGGTGATACGGTGCCAGCCGGTAATTGTTCCTGCCATCGTATGCATAATAATTACCTTCAAAAATGGTTCCGGAGTTGAGCGTACTTATCCTGCCGGTGGGCACGGTAAAAGCCACGCCGGATGAATACACAAAAACAGCATTTAAGCTCCAGCGTTTGCTCAACTGGTAAGTGGCCGTTACCGATAAGGAATGCCGCCTGTCGTATTTAAAGGGAAATGCCCTGCCAAAATTAAGTTCGTTGAACTGCTGCGTGGTTTTGGAAAGCGTATAAGATATCCAGCCGGTGAGCCTGCCGGTGTTCTTCTTCACAAACAACTCTGCGCCATAGCTTTCGCCCCGGCCAAAAGCCAGCAGGCTGTCGAGGTTTACATTCAGTCGCAACTGCTTGCCCTCGCCAAACAGTACCTGGTTGCTCATTTTCTTGTAATACAGCTCCACGCTTGTTTCTATGGCATTGTCTTTAAAATTCCTGAAATACCCAATGGCATATTGCGTGGCAGACTGCGGCCTTGTTTTACTGCTGCTCGGTATCCATATATCGGTTGGCAGCCCCGCCGTAGCATTGGGCACCAGGTGCAAAAACTGGTTCATGCGGGTATAAGATGCTTTTACCGATGCGTTAGAGCCGGCAGAAAATTTTGCGGTAATGCGTGGCTCAGTAAACGAATACGATTTGCCATAAGCTGTAAACAAAGGCACCCTGATGCCATAATTGATGCTTATTTTTTCCGATACATCAAAGTCATCACCTGCATAAAAAGCAAGTTCGGTAGAGTGCAGCTTGGTAATGGTATCACGACCGAGTGTAAGCAGGTTTCCCCGACGGGGTATCCTTGATGAAAAAGAGGCCGGCACCAGTTCATGGCTTGTGAAATTAAACCCGGCTTTTATTTTGTGCTTTTGCCCGGGTGTAATGGTAAAATCTGTTTTTACTGTAAAATCTCTTATGCCAGTGTACAGCAGCGAATAAAAATTGTTTTGCGATGTAGCCAGTGCCAGGTGATAATCGTTGTAGATAAGAGAAGTGTTGGAAAATACCCTGCTGCCAAACAAATGATTGAGCCGCAAAGTGCCGGTGGTATTACCAAAGTCAACATCATAATTCAGGCTGTTGGGCTCGGTGTAATTGGCCTTGTCCCTGCCTTTAAAAAAACTGAGGTATAAATGATCTCTTTTTCCCAGCTCAAAATTCATCTTGGCATTCACATCATAAAACTTATAAGAGTTGCTGGAAGAAGTAAGACGCTTTAAATACAGGTTGATATGGCTCAGCCTCCCGGAAACGATAAAGGATGATTTGTTTTTTTTAATGGGCCCTTGTATGGTTAGGTTTTCAGAAAGCAGACCCAAACCACCTTCTGCCTGGTATTTTGTTTTGTTGCCTTCCTTCATGCTGATGTCGAGGATGGAGCTGAGCCTGCCACCAAACTCTGCCGGAAAGCCTCCTTTGATGAGCCTAACATGGTTGATGGCATTTACATTAAAGGTGCTGAAAAGCCCGAACAGGTGATTGGGATTGTACACCGTGGCTTCGTCTAATTGCACCAGGTTCTGGTCCTGGTTGCCGCCCCGCACATAAAAACCCGTAGTGCCTTCCTGCCCGCCCTGCACACCGGGCAGCAACTGGATGATTTTCATAATATCCTTTTCGCCAGCCAGCACCGGCAGATTTTTAATGGCTGCAAGCGGCACATCAATCACACCCATCTGTGCCTTCTGCACATTGCGGTTATTTTTGCCGGATACCACCCGCACTTCGCTTAAACTTGTTTTTGAAGATTCCAGCAACACCGTCAGTTGCAGGTTGTACTTTGCCGTTATTTTTTTTGCCTGGATGCTGTACCCGGAAAATGAAATAAGAATTTCTACGGTATCGGCAGCATCAACTGAAAGCGAAAAAAAACCATACTGGTTGGTGGAAGTGCCTTTTTTTATATTGGCATTTACTACAGATGCGCCCACCAATGCTTCCTTTGTTTGCGCATCTTTTACATACCCGCTGATGGTGATACCCTGTGCAAAGCCTATGCCGGGCAATAGAAGCGATATAACAATACTGGTTGTGAAATATATTTTCATTTTTGTTGTTTTAATGATGCCGGTTCACCCGCAGGGTTGTTTTATGTGAGATAGCAGGGTTGCTAAAAAGGGTTGTGTATGCTTCAAAAAAGAACATTCAGCCGCACCCGGCAGGAATATTTTTTAAAAAATTACGCCAAAACACAACTAATTTTGTACTTCCCCGCATCTGTTAATAGTAATGCCTTTTTTTTTGACAGCGCATGTAAAAGATATAATCGCCGGATGCATTGCAGGCAACAGAAATTGCCAGTCGGACCTGTATAAACTGTTCTCACCAAAAATGATGATCGTATGTCTTCGCTATTCAAAAAATCTTGAAGAAGCGGAGGAAATACTGCAGGATGGATTTACCAGGGTATTCAAATTTATCAGCCAGTTTAAACACGAGGGCAGCTTTGAAGGATGGATACGGAAGATAATGGTGAACTGTGCTTTGCAAAAATTAAGGAGCCAGGTGAATTTGCGGCCACTTGTTTCATTAAATACAGATTTGCATGACGATGCTTTTGAGGAAGATATCATTGAAAACCTGAGCGGAAAAGAAATGGTGCAGCTGGTGCAGGCACTGCCGCCTGCCTACCGGATGGTGTTTAACCTGTATTATTTTGAAGGCTATAAGCACCGTGAAATTGCCGGTTTGCTGGGTGTGGAAGAAGGTACATCCAAATCGAACCTGGCCCAGGCAAAGAAAAAGTTACAGGCCGCTGTTAAAAAAAACTTTGGGGCTGAAAAAAAAGTATTGAATGGATAAACGTTTACATAAGGATATCGGTGAGCAGTTCAGGGATGAGATAAACTCCATGAGCCAGGCACCCCGTGAGCATATCTGGCAGCATATTGATAAAGAGCTTGATAAGACGGATGCCGGTAATTATAAGGAAAGATTTACCAGGCTGAGAAAAAGAACAATGCTATTGCTGTTGCTGATGGCAGGGGTTTCTACTTTTTCAATTATTTATTTTACGGCTTCAAAAAGAAAGGCTGCCACAGATGGTTTTTATGATGGGGTGAAGGCTGATAACACCGGTAATGAAAAAAACAAGCTGACAAAGCATGAGCCAGCCAATGTACCGGATGATCCCGCTGTACAAAAAAATACTGTTGGCAATCCGGAAGCGGCTGCCCTGCCGCAAAGCAACACCACAACAGTTTTATTTGCTCCTGCAAAACTTACCATAAACAAAAATGGAAAAGCTGCAATGAAAATTGATAATGGCAGCACGGGCGAAACAGGCGCTGAAGAAACCGTACCTTCACTGCCGCCTGCCGCCAATACAGTTGATGCGGAAAAACCACTGGTTTCAACCGCTGTTGAAGAAAACACAACGGCTGCTGTAGTTGAAAAAATGCCGCCATTAGTTGTAACAGGAGTAAAAAAAGAGATACTGCCGGCAACAAAAGATAACCAGCCTGCAAAACCAACTACCGCAGGCCACAATAGCAAAAAATCCAGGTTTACCTTAACCCTGTTTGGCGCATCCGACTATTCGGCGTACAGCTTAAAAAACGACCAGTTAAGCAATTACGATAACAAAGCTGGTATTGAAAAAAGGGAGCAAAGCGATTTGTCGCTCACAGCGGGTATGCTGTTGGGTTATCGGGTTACCAAAAAGATAAGCATCCAGTCGGGCATCATGTATTCTGCTTCTGATATCAGCATTGCTCCAACAAAGGTATATGCCGAAAAAGACAATACAGGTTTAATAAAGTACCGATACAACACTTCTTCGGGCTATGTGTACCTGCTGCCTTCTTTTAGTTCCTCACCGGCTGTGGGCGACAGCTTGTATGCCGATGGTGCCAATCACACGCTGCATTATATCAGTGTTCCTGTTATTGTAAAATATAAAATCGGTAAAAAGAAGCTGACATTCAACCCTGGCCTGGGCTTTACATTCAACTTTTTAACCAAAGCTACTTTAACCACCGACTTATCCAACAGGTTCAACAGGGAAACAGAAAGCACCACAAAATTAGAGAGTATCAAGAAGTCTGGTACCAGTTTATTGTTTATGCCGGAACTGCAATATGAATTGTCAAAAAACTGGAGCATCAGCGCATTGCCTTATTTCAAGTATTCGTTGGGGCCGATCAATAAAGGCAATGTGGTGGAAACAAGGCCCTACACTTTTGGTTTGGGTATTGGAGCAATATATAAATTTTAAAAAATGAAAAAAGTAATACTGCAACTTGTTTTTTTGCTATTGATATGCAGCAATTATTGTGCGGCTCAAAGCAAAACTGCCGGCAATGAATTTACAGCATCACTGATGCAGGACAGTTGCTCATTTACTACTACGGGCCGCAATCCTTATTTTATTCTTGAGCCGGGCTACAGGTTACGGCTGGAAGGCATTGAAAAAAATGATACCACCCGGTTGGTGATAACCGTTTTAAACGAAACAAGAAAAATAGGTAATACGGAAACCAGGGTTGTTGAAGAAAATGAATCAGTAAACGGGAAAATAGTGGAAATCTCCAGGAACTTCTTTGCCTTCTGTAAACAAACAGGCGCTGTGTATTATTTTGGTGAAGAGGTTGATATTTATAAGGATGGCAAAATTGTAAGCCATGATGGCGCCTGGCTGGCAGAGGGCAACAATAAAGCCGGGGTTGCTTTGCCGGGGCTTGTGCTTCTGGGTTCAAGGTATTACCAGGAAATTGCCCCGGGGATTGCAATGGACAGGGCAGAAATAGTAAGCATTACAGAAATATTGAATACACCATCTGCAAAATTTTCGAATGTTGTAAAAATTGCAGAAACAACCCCGCTTGAACCCAAAGACATAAGTTATAAGTTTTATGCTCCCGGTATAGGGTTGATTAAAGACGACAAACTGGTGTTGACCGGCTATGGTTTTATCAACCGGTAAGTATTGATTTTAAAATAGACAGGGCTTCAATTTAAACAGGACTGTTTTTCATGGCGAACGGTTAAGGGCTCCCGGACGATTGGGTTCGGGCCCTTTCTATTAATTTGTACTGAAAATTTTCAACCAGCGGGTTAAATAATGCAGTTATCCCTTCCTGTTTCTCACAAAAGGTCAATTTCCTTCAAACCCCCTATCTTTGCCCTAATACATATTTGTATCCCTT
>JANMDL010000662.1:0-8513 GCA_031376295.1 Chitinophagales bacterium | reverse complement strand
GCCCTAACAGGTTTGATTGTTTTTAGATGACTGTCGAAGTGTAAGTACCGATGCTTAATTTTCATACTGCTGTCTGTTAGCCTTGCCTACAACGAACAGGGCTTGCCGAAGTACGGGAATTAGTATTCCGTCCGCCCGGTACCGATGATGATTGAAAAACTGAAGTTGAAGATAACAAACAAAAGCTAAATAGATATTCGTCTGCCCGATATGAAGCACAATAGAATTACAAAAAGCCGAAAATAACTTCCGTCCGCCCGTATTTTGGCAAACCCCATGTTATGCGTTCGTGCTTCTTCTCGTCGGTCAGTGTCGCTACGAATAGCAGAGTGTGTCCCCGTGCGGTGGCGAAGCAAGCTCTTTTGCAAGGTTGGCTTTTGTGCGGTGGCTTTGTGTGCCTTGCAAATGTGCTTGCTTTGTGCGTTGGCTAAATTCTTGCCATTCGTTGTGATTCAATTTTATTAATGTCTTGTATTGTTATGTCGTTTCTAGCTACTAAATTTTCAAGATGTCCACGGTTAAGAAGTTTAATGTCATTGGACTTTGCTAAAATTATAGCTGATGAACTGTAGTCATTATTGGTTATCGTTAATAAATTGAATTGCTCTTTAAATTTATCCTCATAATATTTCTTTGCCGTACAAATTTCTTGAATAGCATCATTGCCAACCAATGACTTTGTTTGCTTAGCTTGTATAAGGTAATTCTCACCGTTCTTTAAAACTACAACATCAACGCCTTTGTCGTTGGAATATGGTGTTAGATAAACTTGAAAACCTTGCTTGCTGTATAATGCTGCAATTGTCGCTTCAAATAAGTTTGGATTCAAACGGTCTATATCTATAAGTGTTTGAACCTTTGGTTTGCTTTCGGATTTTGTTCCAAATATATTTCCAAATAATTCATCTGGTGTCAATTCTGCTTGCTCTGTCGGGAATAAAGTATTGCTTGCCAAAGCCTTTTTATTATTTAACAATGTGTCAAGAATTTCATCAAAGGATTTCATTCTGTTTCCTTCATCGTCCTTCATTTCTTCAGGGAAAATAGCCATTGGATAATATACAAACACATCTTTTTGTTGCCCAATTCTATAAGCTCTGTCTGTTGCTTGTTCCTCTTTTGCAGGATTCCAATGTCGTGTATAATGTATGATGTGATTTGCTTTTGTAACATTCAACCCAACACCTGCTGCAATAGGCGACATGATAATTACATTGAATCCATCTTCTGATTGAAAACGGTCAATAGTCTGTTGTCTGCTTAATTTTGATTTTCCTTCAAGTTGCTTTGTAGTTGGTGTGTCTCCGTTAATGATGCTGGTAAATATTCCGAAAGTATCGTAAACAATTTTTTGCAACATTTTTTGTGTTTCTCTTCTGTCTGCAAACACTATAACCTTTTCTTTTTTAGATTTTATGTCAGCTAATATTCCGATGGTCGTTTGCAGTTTGGATGAACTTGCAATAAGTTCATCGCTTGTAAAATTCAAAATTTGACTTTCTAATAAAAATGGATGGTCTGAAATATCTCTAACCGCCCAAAGTGATTTTAATTTTTGGTTTTTTTTTTCTACTCCTTCTAATTCTGAATCATTTGCCATTTCAATTTCTTGCTTGTAGCGGTCTAATTGAATTGATGGCATTACTTTCTTAATTCTTGATTTTTCGTTGTCGTGTTTTGTTGGTAAATCTTTTGCAACATCCTTTTTCAATCTTCTTTTGATAAAAACGCCAATATTATTACGAAGCTGTTCAGTTAAAGCCTTAATGTCTGTGTTTTCATCACTCAAAGGTTTTTGATATTCCTTCGCAAAATCTTTAGCGTTACCTAAAAGTCCGGGAACTGCGAAGTCCATTAAACACCAAATATCTACCAATGTATTTTCTACTGGGGTACCCGTCATCGCAATTTTGAAATCTGCTTTCAATGCTTTGCTGGCATTGGTTATTTGTGTTCCTGGGGTTTTTATCTTTTGTGCTTCATCAAGAGCAATTACCGCAAAATCAACTAATCCCAAACTGATTTGATATGACCTTACAGTTTCGTAGTTTGTTAAAATTATTTGTTTGAATTGAAGTCGTTTTGCATCTTGCTGATTCTTTGCTTGACTGTTTTCTTTTGTTAAAGAAACCGAACCATACAATTTGCATAAAGGCAAATTTTGTGGACTGAAAAATTTCTGATATTCATTTTCCCAATTTTCAAGCAAACTAACTGGTGCAACAATTAAGTAAGGTTTGTTGTCATCGCAATGTTGGCTATGCCATTCAATAAAATAAAGTAGTTGCAAGGTTTTACCCAACCCCATATCGTCAGCAAGCAAACCACCTGCAAAGTTTTCTTTGAACAATGATTGCAACCAAGAAATTCCTTCTTTTTGATGTTCTTTTAAACTAATTCCGTCACCTAAGTTTGCTATTTCGTAAAAGTTATGCTTTAAATTTTCGGGCAATTCATTGCCATTGGTAAATTCGGTTAATTCTGCATTCTCTTTAATAATTAGAACTTCATGGTCTGACTTCTTCTCTTGCTTTACTGGTTTATTAGGGCTTTCAAACTGCTTTTTAGCTGTTTTAATAAACTTTTCTGCTTCGTCAATTGGAATTTCTGTGTCTTCCCATTGAACTGTTTGCCTCTTTTCTTTTATCGCCTTTTCCTTTTGTTCTATAAAGTCAGAAAGTCTTTCCTGCGACTTAAAGTAAATTCTCTTTTCTCCATGCACTTTATCTTTGATTACAATTCCCGGAATCCATTGCGATTTGTACGGACTTGCAAAAGGATAAAATTTCGGACTGTAAATACCAATTTCTTTTACTCTGTCGCTGTAAAAAACAGTAAAATCAATTTCATCATCGTTGAAAAACAATTCAGGGTGTTCGATAATTTCTTGAATTTCATTGCGGTCTGAAACTTTTCTTTTCGCTTTTATTTTTTTTAATTCTATTTTTTGATTTTCAGAAATTACAACTCTTGTTGTTTCTCCGTTATTTCCATTAACAGGATAAACATCCCGAATCATTGGCAATCTGTCAAACGTATTGGTAAATGCAATTGCATTGTCAATTTCCACCGAGGGTAAAATTTCAAGAACACCATTATTGAAATCAATATCTATTTTTATTTTTTCAGGAATAAAAAGTTCTTGATTGTTTAGGAAATGCTCCAATGTTAATCCACTTTCTTTTGAAAGTGCTTTTACTTCGGAAAGCTTTTTAAGGTTTGTAACATTTCCTTTATCAGAATCAGCTAAACTATTGAAATCGTCAATTGCTTGGCATAATTTATATTGGTTTTCAGAAAGCAGATATTCGTTTTCTTCAACTTTTACTACTATTCCGTTTCTACTGGTTTTTAATCTTGTTCCATTTGGACAAAAATCATAAAAACCATATTTAAGCTTAAATGTATTGTGAGTTAAAACTCCATCTGATTCAATATAAATTTCATAGGGATAACTATTCGGTAATTCTAATATTTGCTTGTCAATTTCACTAAGTCTTGAAATATCCATGCTCTCAACTTCGCAAGAATTTTCTGTATAGTCTGCTAAACCATTATCGTGTAATTCGCCTAAGATGGCAAGTTGTGATAAAAATTCTGATTGAAGTTCTTGCCAATCTTTAACAGGGATTTTACTTCCCGATGGATTGAGGAAGAAAAATGAAAAAATGTTATTGCCCTGTGTATATTTTAAAATCATCCGAATACTTTTTTATCCATCCAACTATTGAACCTTGATTCCCAAATTTGGTTGCCATCTCTATGAGTTAATCTACCTTCATCATTAAAATAGTCGTAATAATTATCGCTGTGTATCGCCATTGGCATTGAGCCATTTCTTAAATCATCTACGCTATTTAATCTATTATTTAAACTAGGTTTGTAGGAACTGGTAATTTTATAGGCATAGAAGGCGTAGCCTTCGTTGCTAAATTCAATTAACATATAATCACCAATGTACAAAATGAATGCAGAAACATCTTTTCTGCTATATACGGGTTCAAATCTTGCATCAACATATTCGGCTATCCTATCATCTCTTTTCAATATGTTTTTTGTGTGAAGTGGTCCATACACTTTAAAAGATGATATTTTGGATGCAAATCGAAGCCAAAATTTTTTGCGTCTTTCATCATTAATACAAACATTAAAAAATACATTGATAAATTGTTGTGTTATCCACTCGTTCAAGATATTTCTTCCTTGAATTATTTCCCTCCTTTCGTCTTCTTCTGCATTCTCGAAAGCTGCCCAATTAGAGATATTGCTAGGGTCTCCAATTTGAGTAAAGGCTATTTTTTTAATTTTATCTTGTACAGGTGCAAATTGTAATTGGTTTGCTTGAATTATAATTTTGCTGATTAATCTTTTGTTTGTAACCGAACTATTGTGTTTTAGAAGAACGTCATACAAATTGTCAATCTCTTCAGCAATTCTAGCTTTGTTTCTTTCGTAATATGTAACAATAACTTTTGAGAAATAGGGGTAAACAAACCAAGATTCTGGAACGCCTAAAATTTTTGTTGCATCTTGAATAGGTTTGTTGAGTTTGGCTAGTGTATCACCTAAAATCAAATCTCCATTCCTTGTACTGAAATATCTTTTGTTGTTTTTGAAGGAAATTAAAGCACTTCTATTGCCTGAATAATTATCTAATTTATTGCTAATAAATTTTTCTATTTGCTCTAATGATTTCGGGTATTTAGTTTCCCAATTTCTCAAAAAGCAATCTATCAAACCTACTAAGTATGAATCTCTCCAATTTGATTCTAATAAAGTCAATACATATTTTAGCTCGTTTTCGTCAGCAAAAATGAGTGACAAATTTTGTTCTGAAAAATTTAGAGAATAGGTTAGTGTTCTTAATTCTCTACGCTCAAAACTTACGTTGGTGATATTGATTGATTTTTTAAACTTTCTGAAAACGTGCGGAATAAGATTATTGCCTACGAAGGAAAATGAACTTGCTCCAACTTCTTCTGTGATTTTTTGAAGCTTGTCAATTCTATGGTCGTTCAATGATGTAAGGGTTATAGGTATAATCTTCTGTGCCGACTGCTGAAATGTGGTCGATGAAAAATGAAATTGTAATATGTCTTGTGCTGTCGCCATATTAGTTTCTTCTTCCGTTTAATTTACTAAGTTGTTCGGTTAACTCTTCTAATATATCTTCTTGTTTTGAGGATGCTCCTGCAAGAGATTCTGCTGTTTTTGTTAAAGCATCGGTGTATTTGCCCAAATATGTTTCAAGACTTTCCCTAACCGTTGTTTGGTAGCCTCTTAATCCTGATTCAAGGTCTGCAAATATTTTGGATAGCCCTTTTTCAATAATTTCAAATTTCTGTGCATAATCGGCAGAAACACCTTTTGCTGTTTCTAAGGATTTTTGAATTTCAGTGATTGTGTTAGAGTTATTTTGTAAGAACTGATTTGAATGTTTTGAAAATTCATTTTGAGATTCTCCAAATTTGCTTGAGGAACTATTGATTTCCTGCGAAACGTTTCTGAATACAGTAATTACTTTATCTAATTCGGTTTGTGCTTGATTTAGTTTGGAAATACTGCCGTTTACTTCTGTAGAAAGTCCGTTCATCTTTTCAATACTTGTATTGAAAGCACTCAATAAATTTTCGGATACCTGAAGATTCTTAGATTGTTCGGTCAATAAGGTTTGTTGTCCTGTTTGTAATCCTCCAACCTGTTCCCTTAATATCTTACTCATATCTTCAACCTGCATTTTCATTTGGTTGGTAGATTCTTCCGATTGAGAAAGAGTTTGCTTTGAAATTTGTTGAACCACTTCTTGCAAACCTCTGAAATTTTCATTGAGATTGTCTGTCATATTTTGCAATTTGGTAGGGAAATCTGTTAATGAACCGCCTGCTTGTCCGAGTAGCTTCGCTAAATGTTCCATTTCGTTTTTTGTATCTCCACTCATCGAAGTTTTAAATTCTTCAATCATCTTGCCCATAGATTCCTGCAATTCTTTTACAATACTTTGCGTCATATCTGTTGCAGGGTCTTTCAGTTTGTTCCCTAAACTTTCAATTTCAGCCTTTACCAATTTTAATTCAGCAACAACCCCTTCGGTTGGGTTGTTTAAAATTTGCTCAAAACCTGCTGAAATAGTCAATGCTAAATCGGATGAAAATGTTTGCAAAGCATTTGACTGTTTAGCTAATTCCTTGTAAATGTCTCTGAATACATTTGCAGGTTTTATTTTGTTGTTGTTCTCGTCTGTATAAGTAAAGCTATCGTGAAAATTGGTTTTTAATTCTTCCGTGAGTGCAACCAATTTATTTAATGCAATTGTTTCGTTACTTAGTTTTCCTTTCTCGTTTTTCCATTGTTTATATGCAGTGAATTTTGAAAAAATAATTGAAAGTACAATTCCTCCTATTGAAGCAAGAAATGCTGTTTTTAAGCCTCCAATTAATGGCGGAATACTTTCTTCGATTTTGTTTTCATTAAAAGACCATAACCCGTAAGCAATTCCTATAAACGTGCCCAATATTCCGATGGTTGGGAAAATCTGTGGAATGGATTCAAAAATATAAGGATTTATTTTTTCAGGTTTGTTTTTAGCAAGTAGTAAATAGTAAACACTAAAAATAAACCACCCTAGTAAAAGGAAGTAAGGTAAATATTCAACAATCTCTTTCATTTATTCTTTCATTTTATTAATTGCTTGTTTGATAATTTCATCGCTTGTTGTAACAATTCTAAATTCTACTCTTCTTGATTTGTCATTGTCAATTTGTTGCTTTGAAAATATAGATAAGTTATCGCTTGCATCAACAGTTCTTCCAAATGAAAGTCCGTTGGCTGTTATCCAATATTGTAGCATTTCCTTTTTATCAATATCCAATGTAGTGAAACAATCTTGTGTCCTAAGATAAGCCAAAACATTTCTTGCCCGATTCTGTGATAGTTCCATATTGTCAATATATGGGTCCGCTGTCCTGTTAATGGGTTTAGTGTTCGTATGACCCTCAATTCTTATTTCTGCAATTTTCGTTTTGTATTTGTCTTGCATAACAACAGTCAAATATTTTGGCAGAAATTCGGATAGTACACTCTGAAAATATAGGGAAATGTCGGAACTGCCTTCGGCAAATAGTACTTGCGGATTTGTAAATTTTATTGAAAGGTCTCTGTCAAGTTTTAAGTTCCATCGTTTAAAATCATTTCTAAAAGTACTGTCAAGGTCTTGGTACAACCCAATTTTTGTTTCTTCGTATTCTTTGAAAATCTTGTTTTGGTCGTTTTGTTTTTTCTTAATTACAACCATGTATGATATAGCCATAAAAAGGAAAATAACCATTAGAACGGTCATTAAGTCTGCAAGCGGAATCCAATGGCTATCTTTTTTTGACGACATGTTTAATTGTTAAGGGAGTATGATTTGTGCAATATAAGCCCTAATGTCTGTCTTTGGGGTGGTGGGTGGGCATGGGGCGTTGGGGCAAAAACAAATGTGCTGCAATCGTGTGTCGGCTTAGGTGTGTTGGCTTTGCAGCTCTTTTGTTTTTGCGAAGCGTTGGCTTGTCTGGTCATAAGTCATGTTAGTTGGTTTGTGTCAGCAGAGTGGTCGTGTAGCATGACGCATAACGGTAGGGCTTTGTGTCGTTGCTGAATTTGGAAAAAGTTCAGCCCGGAACTGAAGCCCATTGAAAATCCGTAGCTGAAGTTATGCAAAAAGCCGATAGTAATTCGTCAGCTGGGTCTGCTGCTGGTAGCGAACAAAAAGTTGAGAATATATTCGGAAGCAGCAATGACATAAAACCCCATGTTGTAGGCAGCCAAAGTCACGGTACATTATTAGAAAGTGTCCAACCAATAGTTAAAAAAAGAAATATATTAATGTCTGCCAAATTAAAAGAGTGGGTCAAAAAAAATACGGTTTTTGTAAAAGTTGGTTATTGTTTTGAAATGCCTTGACCTATTATAACTGCTCTTATATCTTTTTCAAAGTATTTATATTCTGGAATATTTAATTTGTACTTTTCTGCATACGTTCCCTTTGCTTTTTCAGCATATTGTTTTATGAAGTCATAATATGCTATTAATAAAACCCCAAACAAAAAATCTGGATTTATCCTATTACCCTGCTCCTTTATTTTATAGGCAAAGTTTACCTTAAAATCAACTATCATCTCTCCTTCAAATGATTTGTTCTGTCCAAACACTTGTTTTAGTGCGTCAACAGAAAATATACACCATTCTGGTTCGTCAACTAATTGAGGCGTTACCCCCATTTCGTAAACTATTTCTAAGTCGTTAGATGTTACCATATCGTCTATTGTCGAACGAAATTTATTTGTCTTAACTTCTGAAAGGTAAGAGTGTAATTCTGGGTCTTTGCTTATGTCTCTCATATTGGGTCAATTTTATTATTATGATATTATCCGTGTTACGTCAGCCAAAGTATTTATGTGTCAAGCCCAGCAGAATTACTACTGCTCGGTTGTCCAACCCAAGAACGGTATGGCCTCTATTGGTTGCCTACAACG
>JANMDL010000555.1:0-5095 GCA_031376295.1 Chitinophagales bacterium | reverse complement strand
CAGAATCTGCGTTTGTGCGGCGTAGTAATAAGCCAGCCACTGGTCTTTTTCAGCGTTGGCTATTCTTTCAAAGCCGGCCGACAGGGTTTGAAAATCCAATGCTGATTTTGCAGTTTCCATTTTGGCTAAATTGGCCCCCATGGCTTTTTGATACTTTTCACTTTGTGCAGCTGTACCCAGTACGGCTGCCATACATACGATGGAAAAAATAATTTTTTTCATGACTTTACTTTTTTTTAATTTGATAAACAATGATAGGGATGATTTTTTACTGTTGACTGTTTTTTAATTTCTGGTATTCCTTTTCAACCAGGTTGGCCTTGGGAAAAACATAGGCGCCTGCATAGTGAAAGGCCAGGCCAACACCCCAGCCCAGCATTGGCCAAATGGGCCATGGATAATGGTTGTGCCAGTTACCATGATTGTTTCCGCTCCAGAACCAGATGGCCCAAAGAAAAGGGATTACAATCAGGTAAGAAACAAGATGGCCCCTGAAGGAAGCTCTTTTCTGCGCTATTTCCCACAGTACCGGGTCTTTGCCTTCCGGTGCAGGCTGATAATTTTGTGACATATTTTATATTTTTATTTACAGATTATTATTGATGGCATCCTGGGTTCTGTCTATTCCAAAGCTGATAAAGCAACCGATAAACACAAAGCGCCTGCTCGGTGGCGTTACGCTTTCCTTCCGGCTTCCGTCGTTTGAATAATTGTAGCTGAACACCTGGTTCTGCCCCAATACATTATTAATACCCAGCACCCACACCGCAAAAGCCTTCGCATTCTTTTTGCCTATGCCCGGCAGGTAATTTACGCTGAAACTGAGGCTGTTGTAATTAATGGTTTTGCCGGCATCCGTTACTTCGTATTTACTTTGTGCATTATTGTAAGCAATACGATAGTAGGGCCTGCCGGTGGCAAAACTGTAGTTGGCATTAAACTGTGTTTTAATGGGCAGTACAAACTTTTTTATTACAAAATTGGCCGTATGTGTTGCTGCAAATGATGGCTGCAGCGCTTTGGGATAATTGAGAAAATCACGTTTGGTATCTAAGTACGAATAAGAAATCCAGTAATCAACATCTTTGAGTGTTTTTTTATCCCTCCAGAATAATTCAAAACCCTGGGCATACCCATTTCCGTTATTACCGGAAGCTACTTCCCTGCCATTGCTGTTGGGCGCTGTTTTGTATAATGCATTGTATTTTTTATAAAACAATTCTGTACGGAAAGTATAGTCTTTGGTAGCTTTCTGGTATTGCAGAATGTAATGCGTGGCTTTGGCAAAATCCAGCCCGCTAACCTGCGTGGGCAGGTACCTGCGCTCGGGGTTCTGGTAAAAAATACCGTACGCAAAAGAAGCCTGGCTATTGTTTTTAAATTTGTAAGCCAGCGAAAGCCGGGGTGCTATATTTGTTTTATTCATCAGCGCTGAATGCTCCAGCCTTCCGCCTGCTTTTACTGCAAGGTCATTGGTGATGTATAAATCAGCTTCGCCAAAAAGGGCGGTTAAATTATCTTTTACTGATTCTTTAAAACTGGTACCATTGTACAGCGTATAAGTTGCTTTTTCGTTGCTGTAAAAATAATCACTGCCAAAACGCACGGCACTCAGCCCCTTCAGTTTTTTTTCCATCACCAATCTTGCCTGTGCATATTGCGCATCATTGCTGAGTGTAAAATTTTTAAAGGCATAAAATATTGGATTGGAAATCACCTGCTTCTGGTTGTTGCCATCCTGCAATTCGTTACCTATATCATCTTTGTTGTTGCTGTAGCTGAGTGAAGTTGTAAAACCCCATCCATTACGGATACGCTCCCTCCAGCTAAGGTTGTGGTACATATTGCCGTTTTTTAGTGTAAAAGCATTCTTCAGCACCAGGGAGTCAATATCCGGCCCACGAAAGCCTACTTTATTGGTAGAATAATAACCGTAGTACTTAACAAAACCGCCATTTTTAGTTTTTATCCTGAAATTGGCATCCAGTTGGTGAAATACAGGCAATTGGAAAAAGTCCTGTTTTTGCTTAATCACCGCAAATGCGAGGTGCAGATCGGTATAATTATAGGAAAAACCCCAGGAAGACTTCTTATTCTTAGCCAGTTTTTGCAGCCCGCCGCCCAAACCTACTACAGAAGCCCCAAAATCGGCAGAGCTTTGGTCGGGCAGGTCCCTGCTTTCTAATATCAATGCCGAGGAAAGCGCCTGACCATAAAGCGCCGAATAACCACCTGCGCTGAAAACGGTGCCTTTAAACAAAAAGGGGTTGAAACGGCCCCTGGTGGCAATACCCGGCGTGCTGCTGTAAAAAAAGTTATTAACAAGTGCCCCATCTATATAAATTTTGCTTTCAGTGGCCGTGCCACCCCGCACAAAAAGCCCCTCACTTTCCCCTACCTGCTGGGTACCGGGCAGGGTTTTAAGCGCCCCGGTGATGTCGCCATTGGCGCTGGCCGTAGTTACAATGTCCAATGGTGTTAATACGGTCGTCTTCTTTTTATCACTGGCTTCAAAGGAACCAGCCGTTATAACTACCGCTTTCAGCTCGGTTACCAGCTCTTTTATTGAAATATTTAGTGTAACCGGCTCATTACCAATAGTAATTGCCTGCTCAAAGGGCCGGTAACCACTACTACTTGCTTCCAGCACCTGGGGGCCCTTTTCTGTTGTTTCAAACATAAAGTTACCAGCCGAGTCGGTAGTGGCCCCATCGTAAGTGTTTTTAAGGGTAATACTTACCCCAGAGAGTGGTTTCTTCTTATTATCAGTAACTTTTCCCGATATTTTCACTTGCGCCTGCAAAACAGCGCTTAATAAAATGGCTATAATTGTAAGTCCCTTTTGCATCCTTCTAAATTTATCACAAACGTAAAGTAGTTTATTTTATAAACCAAATTATTTTTCATCTTTCTACTGTTTATAACCGCCTGATACTCAAGGATGACTTAATGGCACTATTGTATAAGTAAATGATAATCAATTAATTAAAGAGATAAAAATTTATCTTAAAAAAAAAGTGCAAACCCCCCAACTTATTAACATCCATAAAAAAATATTTTTTTATGTGGGGGCAATTTGTAATTTAGCAACAGAATTTAATGGGTTAGTAAGTACGGGGGTTGGCCAAAAGCCGACCCTTTTACTTTGTATACTACCATTCCAAAAACCATTTGCCGAAAAAATTTTATCCAATTTTTGAGTTAAAAAAATCTGCAACGATTAAGTGCTTCTTTCTCCTTTTTTGAAAACCACCCTGCTTACATGCAGCAATTTTTTTTCAGATAAATAAAATCAGCAAAAAAAATATGCCATACAGCCGAAAGCTGTTTCTCCGGCTTGCCTTAAAAATTCTACATTCGTGTTTTGTAAATAGTAATAATAAATGAGTAAAACAAAGACGGGTTTTTTTTGCCAGAACTGTGGTTATGAAAGTGCCAAGTGGGCAGGCAAGTGTCCATCCTGCAATGAGTGGAATACATTTGTGGAAGAACTGATTGTGAAAGGGACTGACAAGAAAGCCGAAACTGACTGGAAGGATTATGGTAATACGGGCAACCTGAAAACAATTGCACTGAGTGAAGTGAGCAGTGCCGAAGAAAAAAGAATTACTTCGCCTGATGCAGAACTGAACCGGGTGCTTGGCGGCGGTATTGTTGCCGGAAGTATTGTGCTGGTAGCTGGTGAACCGGGCATTGGTAAGTCAACATTATTTTTACAGATAGGATTACAACTGCAGGGCATCACTACTTTATACATCAGTGGTGAGGAAAGTGAGCAGCAGATAAAGATGCGTGCAGACAGGCTGAAGATAAGCAACGAATCTTTTTACCTGCTGACCGAAACGAATACACAAAACATTTTTAAAGAAATAAAAAAGCTTAAACCCGACCTGGTGATTGCAGATTCCATACAAACATTACAGTCGCCGTATGTGGAGTCATCGCCGGGCAGTGTATCGCAGATAAGAGAGTGTGCTGCTGAGTTTCAGCGTTTTGCCAAAGAAACGGGTACACCAGTTTTTCTCATTGGTCATATTACAAAAGATGGCAGCATTGCGGGACCAAAAATTTTAGAACACATGGTGGATACGGTACTGCAGTTTGAGGGCGACCGGCATTACGCCTACCGCATATTGCGTACACTCAAAAACAGGTTTGGCTCTACTGCCGAGCTGGGTATTTACGAAATGACGGGCGAAGGAATGCGTGCCGTCAGCAATCCATCCGAAATACTTATTACCCAAAAAGAAGATGCCCTCAGCGGCATAGCTATCGCTGCAACCATTGAAGGCATGCGGCCATTGCTGATTGAAGTACAGGCATTGGTAACGCAAAGTGTGTACGGCACACCACAGCGAACGGTAAGTGGTTTTGATACAAGGCGGCTGCAACTGCTGCTGGCCGTGCTGGAAAAAAGAGGCGGCTTTCACTTTGGCGTAAAAGATGTGTTTGTAAACATTGCCGGCGGCCTTAAAGTAGAAGATCCATCCATTGATCTTGCCATGGTATGTGCGCTGCTGAGCAGTTACGAAGATGTGCCCGTACCACAGCATATCTGCTTTGCCGGCGAAGTGGGCCTCAGTGGTGAGATACGTGCCGTAAACCGCATTGAACAGCGCATTGCAGAAGCAGAAAAACTTGGCTTTCAAAAAATCATCCTGAGCAAATACAACCAGAAAGCAATCGGCAAACAAAAATTCGGAATTGAAATTGTGCCGCTTGGTAAAGTGGAAGAAGTATACCAGTACTTATTCTGATACTGATGGCAGCAATTGTTTTTAATACCCTGACTTTAAAAAAAATGCTTATTTTTCGCTAATGAAAAAAGTACATCTGGTACTTGGCAGTGGTGGAGCCCGTGGCATAGCACATATTGGTGTTATAGAGGCCCTGGAAGCGGCCGGTTATGAAATAGGTGCCATTACCGGCTCCTCCATAGGGGCGGTGGTGGGCGGTATGTATTGTGCCGGGCAACTGCCTACTTATAAAGACTGGCTGCTGAAACTCAACAAAACATCGGTACTGCGCTTATTTGATTTTACCATTACCGGGCGTGGCTTTGTAAAGGGGCAGAAAGTGTTCAATACACTCCGGC
>JANMDL010000252.1:0-1606 GCA_031376295.1 Chitinophagales bacterium | reverse complement strand
CGGCAAACCGTAACCAAAGACAACAGCACACCCGATGTGAATACGGTGGTAGCTGAAACTTTTTATGATTACCAGGGCAGGCCCTCCATCAATATTTTACCTGCGCCAACGCTTAACACCGTAATTGGCTATGCCCGTAATTTCAACCGGTTTTTAAACAGTGCAGCCTATCCCAAGGATAATTACGACCTGCTTGCACAGGGCGTATCGGTATGTGCAGGCAATACCCCGGCTATGGATAATGCAACCGGTGCAGCCAGGTATTATTCACCAGTAAATCCATTGCTTACTGCTGTGCCTGCAAACCCGCTGGACAAATATATACCGGATGCGCAGGGCTATCCCTATACCGAAACAAGGTACACAGCGGATGCCATTGGTCGTATTGCCGAACAATCGGGCGTGGGGCCCGGCCACCAGTTGGGAGCTGGCGGACATCAAACAAAATATTATTATGGCACACCCGACCAGAAAGAACTGGATGCACTTTTTGGGCTGGAAGCAGGTAACGCCAGCCATTACTTTAAAAATATGGTACGTGATGCCAACGGCCAGTACAGTGTAAGCTATACCGATATGCATGGCCGTACAGTAGCCACGGCACTGGCAGGTAATCCACCGGCTAACCTGGCTGCACTGCCATCTTATACTGCCGGTGTACAAAATATCAAGAAAGATTTGCTTACACCCGAAAACAATATTGTACAGGGCAGGAGCGTGGTATCGGCCACCACCTTGCTGATGACCAAGCAGGGGCTGCATACTTTTAATTACAGTTTTACACCGCAGAGTGCGGATATCATTGCCTGTAACCCTGCCGGGCAAACGGTTTGCTACGATTGCTATTACGACCTCGACATCCGCATTGTGGATGCCTGCGGCGCTGTGGTAGCACAGCAGAATAAAACCAATTTCACCCTGGGTACTTATGATATCACCTGCGGCAATACGGTGCCGGGTATCAGCTTTAGTTTTTCGCATACACTTGCCGAAGGGGAGTACAATGTGATAAAAACACTTACGGTGCGCAAAGATGCGCAGGACTGGTACCGGGATAATATCTTTAAGGATAAAAACATCTGCACCAGCCTCGAAGATTTTTACAACCAGGCGTACCAGGCACTGCTTACCACCAACGACTGTACAACTATGACTTGCGCCACTTGTACTACGGCTGTGGGTACAGAGGCGGTTTATATCAACCGCTTTTTACAGCAGGCAGGTATTAACAATCCTACAGACGCATTGCTGCAGGAACTGAAAGAGTCGTGGGCGGCAGCGCTGGCCAACTGCAACCTCATCTGCAATAAAAAAGAAACACAATTAGACATTATACGCCGGCAGATGCTGGAAGATATGATACCGCCCATGGGCCAGTATGCCCGTACCAATATTGACCTGAACAATGATGGAATAATTGGCGGCAGTATGGGTACAGCACCCAGCCAGGTGGAAGAAAACGGTATGGCAAGGCCCTATAATGTATTGAGCAATACGGGCTATCCTTTGCCATTGCCATTTGCGGTAACCGCTGCGCCTTATTATAAATTGCCGCTGGATGCACCGGGGCAGGCAGGTATGTACAAACAGGCAGGCGGACAAAAAG
>JANMDL010000455.1:0-9833 GCA_031376295.1 Chitinophagales bacterium | reverse complement strand
TTGCCGCCAAAACCGCCGCCAAGATCCGGGCTTACCACACGGATTTTTTCTTCTGTTAATCCTACGTGGCCAGCCACTAATGCAATCACAGTTCTGATAGCATGTGGTGCCTGCGTGGTCATATACATGGTTAAGTGATTATTCACCTTATCATAATCTGCAACACAACCACATGTTTCGATACTGGCCACATGAATACGGGGAATATGCATTTGCTGCGTAACAACTACTTCTGCATTTTTAAAAACATCCTCTGTTTTTTGTTTATCACCCACTTCCCAATGCCAGATATGGTTGTCTTTTTTATCTTTTTTATCCGTCCTTAAAACAGGAGCATCGGCATCCATTGATTTATAAGGATTGATAACGGGTTTCATTGGCTCATAATCAACCCTTACTGCTTCACGGCCATCACGTGCAGCATACCTTGATGTGGCAATGACAGCTGCAACTTCCTGCGCCTGGTACATAACGGTATCTGTTGGTAATACCATTTGTGTATCGCTCATTAGTGTGGGCATCCAGTGAAGATTGTATTTTTCCAGGTCTCTGCCTGTTATTACAGCAACAACACCGGGTACTTTCATCGCTTCCTCAATATTGATGTTTTTTATCTTTGCATAAGCATAAGGGCTTCTTACAATATCCATATACAACATGCCGGGCAGTTTTATATCATCTACATAATTACCCTTGCCCTGGATAAATCTTGCATCCTCTTTTCTTTTCATGGAATGGCCCATTCCACCAACAGCTTTCGAAGTTTTACATTGTATCATATTTATTGATATTACATTGTTGATTTGAAAAATTGGTTACACAAATTGGGGTTCAGTAGATGGTGTTTCTTCCCCACGCATTTTTGCAGCGGCCCATTCTATTGATTTCACAATATTGTTATAACCAGTACAGCGGCAAAGGTTACCAGAAATACCCCAACGGATATCATCTTCTGTAGGATTTTTATTATTTTCCAGCAATTCCACACTACGCATAATCATACCAGGTGTGCAGAAACCGCATTGTAAACCATGATTTTCTTTAAACCCATCCTGCAACGGATGCAGCGGGCCTCCTTCGGGTGCCAGCCCCTCAATGGTTTGTATGGATTTGCCATTTGCCTGAACGGCCAGGATGGTGCAGGACTTTACGCTTTTACCGTCCATGAGGATGGTGCAGGCGCCGCAGCTGCTGGTATCGCAACCAATATGTGTACCCGTAAGTGTGAGGTTTTCACGAATAAGATGTACAAGCAGTAAACGGGGTTCCACTTCCAGGGAATGCTCCTGGCCATTTACAGTTAATTTTATTTGTTTCAGCATATCTTGATTTTTTAATTCTGGTCAATTTTGTTTTAAAATTATTTTATCCTTTCCTGCGCCAGCAGCACCATCCTTTTTATGAGAACGCCTACACAATGCCGTTTGTATTCATCACTGCCCCTCAAATCGGAAGAAGGGTTACAGTCTTCGGACGCAAACTTTGCTGCTTCGGCAATGGTTTCGGCAGTAATGGGTTTGCCTATCAATGCCTGTTCACTTCTTGCTGCACGCAGCGGGGTGGCATTTACATTTGTAAGGCCGATACCTGCTGCGGTACAAATGCCGTTGCCATCAACAGTAAGCTGAACGGCACAACCTGCTGTGGCATAGTCTCCCACTTTTCTTTCCAGTTTATGATATGCACTGCCGGTTCCTTCAGGCGGAATTGGAATTTGAATTTCAGTTAGTATATCGCCATGCTGTAATGCAGTTTGATAAAATCCAAAGAAAAATTCATCAATTGGAATAGAGCGAACACCATTAAACCCTGTAGCAATAACGGTTGCATTCAATGCCAGCATAACCGCGGGGTGATCGTTGGCTGCATCGCCATGTGCAAGATTGCCACCAATGGTTCCCCTGTTGCGTACCTGTGGATCAGCAATCTGTTTGGTAACATCCGCAAAAATTGGAAAATACTTTTTCAACAGGTCGGAATGTTCAATCTCCACTTCACGGGTAAGCGCCCCTATTTTTACTGTTCCGGCTTCTTCCGCTATGTGCGAAAGGCCGGGGATTCCGTTGATGTCGATCAACACTTCAGGCGAGGCAAACCGCAGTTTCATCATGGGGATGAGGCTGTGACCGCCGGAAAGTATCTTGGCATCATCGCCATACTTCTGCAAAAGCGAAATGGCTTCGGCCAGTGTACCGGGAGATTCATAATCAAATTGCTGGGCAATCATAATCTTTTGTTTTTTAAAAATTCAAAAAAACGGGTGTATTACAGTTCTTTTGCAGAATTGTAAGCAACCGCATGATAACATGTCGGATCAAGAGCAGGATTTTTCTTCCGCGGCTTTACCGGTAAAGCCCGCAGAGTGATTTATTTTTCTAAGAATAGATAAAAGGCTTCCGTTCAGCCATACTGCTATCACCAGGATAGTCACACCAAGATAATATAATTGCTGGCCACCACCACTGATAACACTTTGCATCACCATCATGGTGCCAAGCCCCGATAAGCCAAGGGCATACCGGGTGCGGTTATCCCTGAAATTAAGGAGTAACCCTGCAATGATGATCAGACAGAAAAAAGCGGAAAGCGCTATGGACAAGGGTGAAATATGGTTGTAATGTTTTTCTATAAAGGTGTCTTTGCCGCAAAGCATTACTGTACCTGAGTAAGCCATTATACAAAAAGGACATTTCGGTAATAATACCAGCAGTATGCCGGATATCACATTGGAATTCTTTTTGAGCCCTTTTTTAACTGAACCAGCACATTTTTTTGTTTGTAACAGCATGGCAGGCAATTGTCCTTCAAACTTAACGATATTTTCTTTAACTGTAACATTATATTTTGCAAATACTGAAAAATAGATGGTGCAACATTGTTTTTTACAGTACCATGATTTATCTGTAGCGCATCTAACTCAATCAACATGCGTTTTTGGGTTATTGTTAAAAGGGCATCCAATACCGCCGGCCTTTGGCACCAGTACCGGGAATGCCTGCAGCGATAACAATAATAGTAGCAGGAAGGTGAAAACCAGTCGGGTACAGATATGACCTGGCCATGGAGTTTTACCAGCGCTGCTCACTTAGCAGGGATACAGCACCAGGTAATTCCGATTTATGAATAAGGTCTCAAAAAAAATACCCGCTGTAATAACGGGTATTAAAAAAAATTTAAAAAACGTATTATCAACTGATGTTTTCAATAATACCAGCAATGCCCTGTCCACCTCCCACACAGGCCGTAACAATCCCGTATTTCTTATTCAGCCGCTTCATGTCATTTACTAATTGAATGGTGAGTTTGCAGCCCGTGCAGCCCAGTGGATGCCCCAAGGCGATTGCACCACCGTTAACATTTACAATCTCAGGGTTCAACTGCAGTTCCCTTATCACTGCCAGCGATTGTGAGGCAAATGCTTCATTCAGTTCAAACAGGTCAATATCGGCAAGGCTCATACCAGCCTGCTGCAATACTTTTGGCACCGCCGCCACAGGGCCAATACCCATAATGCGGGGATCTACACCGGCGCTGGCACAATTAACCAAACGGCCGATTGGTTTCAAGCCCAGTTCATTAATCATTCTTTCGCTCATCACTATTACAAAAGCAGCACCATCACTTGTTTGTGAAGAGTTGCCCGCAGTAACCGAACCGCCCATGGCAAAAGCAGGCTTTAGTTTGGCCAATGCTTCTACCGTAGTATCTGCCCTTACACCCTCATCGGTATCTACTATATAACTGCGTTGTTGTTTTTTTCCTTTTGCATCAAGATAAGTCTCATCAACAGTAATGGGTAAGATGCCGCTTTTAAAATGGCCATTCTCAATAGCTGTCTTAGCCTTTTGGTGACTGGCAAGGCTGAAAGCATCCTGATCCTCACGGCTAACTTTATAATCTTTGGCCACCGCTTCGGCAGTAAGTCCCATACTTAAGTAATAATCCGGCTCGCTGCTGGCAATGGAATAGGCAGGTACCGTTTTCCACCCCGCTGTGGGTACCATGCTCATGCTTTCCACTCCACCTGCTACAATACAATCGGCCATGCCGGTGCGAATTTTAGCGGTAGCCATGGCAATACTTTCCAATCCGCTGGCGCAATAGCGGTTAATGGTGAGGCCCGGTGCCTGGTGGCCCAGCGCCCTTGCGGCAATAATGCGGCCTACCTGCAATCCCTGCTCGGCTTCGGGTACTGCATTGCCCACAATTACATCATCTACTCTCTTTGCATCTAATTGCGGTACACTGGCCAATAAACCCTTTATTACTTCAATGGCAAGGTCATCTGGCCGGGTAAACCTAAAGCCACCCCTTTTACTTTTTGCTACTGCCGTTCGGTATCCTGCTACTATATATGCTTCCTGCATCTTTAGAAATTAAGTATTTGATAAAATTTTAGTTGTTTATGCAACTTTACATACCAAAGGTAGAATTTTTTGGGTGATGACAAAAAATTCATCTGTTACAACTTTTAAAATTACTATCCACTTATTTGTACTGTTGTAGTACCGGCAGGCACTGTACAGCTATTCCGGTTTACAGAACACTTTATATGTCTTGTCGGTATTATCTTTGCGCCGATGATGTACAAGGTACTCCGCAGTGTTTTATTTTGTTTTGACCCCGAATGGGTACACTATTTTTCGATGAATGGCTTAAAAATGCTGCGCAGGGTTGGTTTGGTACGTAAAACAAGGCACACAGATGCTGCATCAGAAATAAAGGTATTTGGCCTTCAGTTTACAAATCCCGTTGGCCTGGGTGCCGGATTTGATAAAAATGCCCGCTACCTTACTGAACTGGAGGCCCTGGGCTTTGGTTTTGTTGAAGTTGGCACGGTAACACCACTGGCGCAGGCAGGCAACGATAAACCAAGGCTTTTTCGCCTGCCAAAAGATGGTGCATTGATTAACAGGATGGGTTTTAACAATGATGGTGTACAATTAGTAGCGGGCAGGTTGAAAAAGTGGAGAGAAATAAACCAGCAAAGCAACATGGTTATTGGTGGTAATATTGGTAAAAACAAAGTAACACCCAATGAAGATGCCTGGAAGGATTATGAGACCTGCTTTATGGCACTGCATCCTTATGTGGATTATTTTGTGGTGAATGTAAGCAGCCCCAACACACCGGGCTTGCGGGAATTGCAGGAGAAGGAAGCATTAAGGAAAATTTTAACGCACCTGCAGCAGCTCAACAGCCAGTTTAAGCAGCCCAAACCACTGCTTTTAAAAATTGCACCCGACCTTACCAGCAGTCAGTTGGATGATGTGGCTGCCCTGACTATGGAAATTAAATTAGACGGGCTGGTGGCCAGCAATACCACCATCAGCAGGGAAGGGCTGGTTACAGGTAAGGCAGCACTGGATGCCATTGGGGCAGGTGGGCTGAGTGGCAAACCACTGCGGCAGCGCTCAACGGAAGTAGTGAAATATATCCATGAGCAAACAGGCGGACAGGTACCCATCATTGCAAGCGGTGGCATATTTACCGGTGCCCATGCGGCAGAAAAGCTGGCCGCTGGTGCATCATTGGTGCAGGTGTGGACGGGCTTTATTTATGAAGGGCCGGCAATTGTACAACAAATTTGTAAACACATCAGTTAAACATAAAACCTGCAGCAGCAGGGTATAAGATTATTATGGAACATTTATTTACATCAGAAAGTATCATTAGTTTTTTTGTGCTGGTAGTTTTGGAAGTGGTGCTGGGCATTGATAATGTGATTTTTGTAAGCATCATTATGAACCGGTTGAAGGATGAAAAAGATCATAAAAAGGCCCGCTATACCTGGATGGTGACCGGTATTATTTCCCGCAGCCTGCTGCTGATGGCGCTGGGCTGGCTCTTATCGCAAAAAGGCAAATCGGTTTTTACACTGTTTGGAAAAGGATTCGACCTGGCCAGTATTGTAATGCTGCTGGGCGGCCTGTTCCTGATTTATAAATCGGTGAAAGAAATACATGAAAAACTGGAAGGCGAGGACCCCAATGCCGGCTCAAAAAACAAACCGGGTATTTCATTCGGTAAGGCTGTTGCCCAGATAATGCTGATAGATGCGGTATTTTCTTTTGACAGCATCATTACTGCCGGCGGCACCGCACAACATGTAGAAATTATGATTGCTGCTGTGGTGATTGCCATGCTGGTGATGTTTTTATTCAGTCCTAAAATTTCAGCTTTTATACACAAGCACCCTACTTTAAAAATGCTGGCACTTACTTTTTTGGTAATGATTGGCATCAGCCTTGTAATGGAAGGTTGGGATGCCGAGGCGGCTCACCAGTTGCACCTGAAGAATTATATTTATTTTGGCATGGCTTTTTCCTTTGCCGTGGAAGTACTCAACATGGTAATGCGCAAACGTGCTGCCAAACACAGGGTGGTGGAACTGAATGAACCCATGCTGGAGGAAGAGAAGGAAGAGCAGGGCGACCAGGCCAGGTAATCAAAAAAAATTGCATAATAACGAAAAAAGCGGTCAGCCCTTTGAGAGAGCTGACCGCTTTCATTTATACTTCACTTTATTTACTTTGTAACCATCAGCCTTGTGGTTGTTCTCAGTCCATTAAGCACAACTGATACTGTATAAAAACCCTTATCCCATCTTCCGGCATCAATTCTTACCTGTTGCGTACCCTGCTGCATATACCGGCTGGCATTATATACAGGGCGGCCATAAAAGTCGGATATAATTATCTGTGCATACCCGGCCTCCGCTGCATTGTACACCAGCATCGCCATGCCACTAACCGGGTTCGGACTCACAGACAGCTTTTGTTCAACCGCAGCCTCTTCCTGTGCAGTACCAAACCTCGCAAGCGTGGGTGCCGCCAATGTTATCTGCAGGCGGTAATCATTCAGCGCATCATTATCAGCCGCCGCAGCGCCATATACCCTGAAAAGATAACTGCCCGCTGGTTTATTAAAGAGGGTAACCGTTTCATCAGCAGTACCGGTGGCATACCCCCCGGCAAGGTAAGTGCCGGCCCCGGTATAGGTTTCTATATTATAATTCTTAGGCAGGGTTGCCAGTTTAAAAATGATATTCTGTGTTGCGGTAGTTGTTATCTTAAAAAAATCAATATCACCGCTGCCGCATATTTTGCCATAAGTGTACCCGCCAAGGCTGGTAATCAGTTTGGGAGCAGTGTACACATTGTTCACCTCATTGGGATCCCAGCAACTGGCCTGTGTGGTAAAAGTTTTTGCAATTGAATAAGCCGATCCGCCACTGCAATTTGTTTTTACCCGCCAGTTGTAACCTGTTGATGCAGCAAGCCCTGCAATGGTATAGTAATTATTGGCCGTGGTAATACTATTCCAGGTGGTGGCAGCCGTAGTTTTCCATTCAACTGAATAGTTTACCGCACCTGATACCGAACTCCAGTTAAGGTTGGCAAAAGCCGTGTTGATATAACTTTCGTTGAGCGTAGCCGATGCACTGCAGGTAATGGGATTGATAAGATTGTAGTATGATCCCCAGTTCCAGTTAATACCCGGGTCGGTATGTGTTTGATTGGGATAATGCTGATGGCCCTTTATTTTTACCGAAGCAGACAGCAGATTGGTACCAGCACTGGCAGGGCCGCTGTAGCAGGTAGTGCGGTCAATGCCATTGTCCGTACAAATGTCTTTTACCAAATTGGCCGATGAGGTGTACATGGCCGTTGTGTACCAGCTTGCATCATTTACAAAGCCTTCATGTTCAAGGCCGATGGTATAAGAGTTTTCGCTGCCGATATGCCATGCCTTGCTGGCTTCCCTCACCATTTGTGTTACCTGCCCATCGCTGCTGCGAAGTACATAATGTGCACTTACACCCGAAGCCGTATTCTGAAACCAGGATATACTGCCTGCATAACTGCCTTGTGTGGTATGAATGGCCACAGCAGAAATAGACAGGCTGCGGGTACTGAAATTAGGGCTCGTAACCCATAGTGCCGGCGGATAATCTGTAGCCGTAACAGCATTGATAACAGGGTTGCCAGGCCTGAATTGTGTTGTGCCATCCGATACATCATCTCCATTTATTATAATACCCGGTGCAGTCATCATGCGGTAAGTTTCGGGGGTAAACCAGGCATCAGGCGAAATGGCCATTGCGGCAGTTTTAAGCTGGTCAGTATTAATGCCATTCACCAGGTACTGGTAAACATTATACCGGGCAGAAGCCTTCGCAAATGCATTCACCGTTCCGGCATCCGGAATTTCAGATACCGCATCAATAACTGCTGCCATATCAGTAATTGAACGAACCTGTAAAGCATTGCACTGCATGTCAAGATAAGCAGCCATTGCCATTACCTGCACTGCCGGATCTTTTTTGAAGGCATCAGCAGATACGCCCGCAGCCTTACAAACAGCGGCAAGGTTGTTTTTAAAATAGCCTTTTCCATCTTCTACCAGTGCAAAAAGCCCATAGCGGCCGGGGCCATGATGCGGGTCAAAAGCTTCTTCGGGCTGTAAATTCTGACAATGAGAACTGCTGTAAGCAAGTGCCTCCAGCAGTGGCTTGGGAACTGCCGGGTGAGCCCGGTAAGCAGCATTGAAATCTGATTGAACCTGTGCCTGTGTAAAGAACGAAAGCAGCAGAAAACAGGCAAGTAAATTTAATTTTTTCATACAGTTTTGTTTTGGTTAAAAATTGTGTTAGTTGCCCTACAATTTAAGATTAATTATAATACCGCTGATATTTATACGCAGTTATTTATGAACATCCCGATGGGTAATTATTGCCACTGTGGCACAGAAGCACTGCTAATACATTCTCTTTTCTGTGCTTCAGTGTTTTCTGTGGCAATCTGTATTTCCATTGTTTTTGAACAAGCGGTAAAAAGGCTTACTTTCGACGGGCAAACAGGCACATGATTAAAAAAAATTCCGACATAGATATTATTTTCGACATACTGAAAGCCGCACTTTCGGCCCAGCCTGCATCCACATTTTTACAAAGCATTACACACCAGTACATGGAACGGGGCAGTCTCAGCAAAAAACAATTGGAAGGATTGTATTCCAAGGCGGAAAAAATCGGTACAATCCCGGTCGGCAAAATGGCTACACTGGAAGCAGTAATATTAAAAAAACATTCAAAGCACCGGTCGGAAAAGCCGGAAAATAAACCCATGTTTATTAAAGATGAAAAAGCCGGTAAGCTGATTGATGACATACTGCAAAAATATCCACAGCATAAGCGGGTGATGTTTTTTAAAGTAAAATTTGACAACAACGAAGTGATTACTGTAACTGAAGTGGATGAATTACAAAAGTTTCACAGGCTGCTGATGGCTAAAAAGTAAATTTACTACCGGGCATTTGCCAGCAAAACTGCCGCAACCATACCTGCGGTTTCAGTTCTTAACCTGGTATTACCCAGCGATACGGGGGCAAAGCCCTTCTCAAGTGCAAGCGTTATTTCTGTGGGGGAGAAATCACCTTCGGGACCGATAAGAATAAGCTGATTAGCTGATGTGCCAATGTGCTGATTCCTTTGGGTCGGAACAGGTTGTGCAGGTTGGATGAGGTACTCTTGAAGATTTTTTTTATCGCCTTCCAGGCAATGGGCGATGAATTTTTGCTGTAGTGTGGCAGTTGCCATCAACTGACTGAATTTTACAGGCTCATGCAACACAGGCAACCAGCTTTGCTGCGACTGCAGCATGGCACTTATCAATACCCCGTTCATGCGCTCCTGCCTGAAATGCTGCTTTTCTGTTCTTTCGCAAATCAGAGGTATAATCTCCGTAACACCAATCTCTGTGGCTTTTTCTAAAAACCACTCGAAGCGGCTGGCATTTTTTACAGGGGATATGGCAATGGTGATGGTACGT
>JANMDL010000404.1:0-1569 GCA_031376295.1 Chitinophagales bacterium | reverse complement strand
GATCGTCTCTGGCTTTGCCACTGATGTTTACAAGGTCGAGATCGAAGTGATCGCCGCAGCTGTGTGAGGAATTGAATCATGCGCAAACTGAACTGGTCAGAACTCACCTGGAAAGATTTTGCCAGCCGCGACATGGCGCGCACCATTGCCGTGCTGCCCCTCGCCGCCATTGAACAGCACGGCCCGCATCTGCCTGTGGGCGTGGACACGATGATTGCCGAAGGTCATCTGGCAGATGTGAAATCTCGTCTGCCCGCAGATATCGACGCGCTGTTTTTGCCCGTTCAGGCCATCGGCAAATCCAACGAACATCTGGCTTTTCCCGGCACGCTGACTCTCTCAGCAGAAACCGCCATTCGCGCCTGGACTGAGATTGGCGAGAGCGTGGCACGCGCGGGCTGCCGCCGCATGGTCATCGTCAATTCCCATGGTGGCAACATGTCGGTGATGGACATCGTGGCGCGTGAACTGCGCGTCCGCCGCACCATGCTCGCCGTGTCCTCCGCCTGGGTGCGGCTGGGCCAGCCGCCGGGCCTCACCTCGGAGCGGGAGGCGACCCACGGCATCCATGGCGGTGACTACGAAACGTCGCTGATGCTGCATTTCCGGCCCGACACCGTGAAGCGCGACAGGATGCAGGACTACCCGTCCATGGCGGAGGGCTATGCGCGGTATTTCGCTCGGCTGCGCGTGACGCAGCCCATCGGTTTTGGCTGGATGAGCCAGGACCTGAATCCTGACGGCGTCATCGGCGAGGCGCATCTGGCCACGGCCGAAAAAGGCGCCGCGATCGCCACCCATGTGGCGGCGGAGTTCATCAAGCTCCTGCGGGATGTAGCGGCGTTCGATCTGGGAAATCTGAAGAGCGGTCCGCTGGGATAGGCTGCGCTTTGTCTGGCAAATCAGTCTTGCAACCTTTCATTGCAGTCCGATCCCCGACATCTCCGCCATCCTGCCCGCCAGCGCGGGCGGGGCGGCGAGGATGGGATTGCCCTTCAACAGTCCGTCGCCCGCAAAGAAGGCGTTCGTCACGCCGCCGGCCTCGGTGACGATCACCATTCCCGCCGCCACGTCCCAGCTGTTGATGTGGGTTTCGAGGTAGCCCTCGCTGCGCCCGTCCGCCACGAAGGCCATGCCCAGCGCGCCGGAACCGCAGCGCTTCGCCGCCGCCCCCTCGTCCATCACCGCCTTGACCAGCGCCTGATACTCCGCCGCCGGCCGGCGCGATGACCAGCCGACCTCGATGCCGGACCGGTTGAACGCGGTGATCTCGCTGACCGTGATCTTCGCGCCGTTGCGCGTAGCCCCCGCGCCGCGCCGGGCGGCGTAGGTTTCGCCCATCACCGGGGCGTGGATCACCCCGATTTCGGGCGTGCCCTTGCGCATGAACCCGATGGAGATGCACCAGTGCGGATGGCTGCGGGCAAAGTTCGCCGTGCCGTCGATGGGGTCGATGATCCAGAGGTTCTGCGCATCAGCCAGGCCGTCACTTGCTCCCATCTCCCCGGCGACGGCGTGCTAGGCGAGGAGATGGGAGCAAGTGACGGCCTGGCTGATGCGCAGAACCTC
>JANMDL010000359.1:0-2549 GCA_031376295.1 Chitinophagales bacterium | reverse complement strand
CCAACTCAGGTCAAACACATCTTTGGCACCAAACTTCATGGGTGCCGCTTCGCCGGTGGGGGCCAATTCGGGTTGCATCATGTACTTCACTTCATCCTGTACATGGGGCATATTGTCCATTTTACCGGGTACATCCAGCCTTGCAAACCAGGCATTGGGAAAGGCCAGCATAATGTGGAGGTGTTTGCTGTAGGGCAGGTAATTTAAAAATGCAAAAATGCCAAGTATGTGCAGCCACCAGCAGCTTCTTTCAATACCAATCAATGTTCCTTCGCTAAGGCCCTGCAAGGCAGGAGCAAATATGCCGGAAATAACAAAGTTTCCAGTGTCGTGATAATGTTCAATGCCTTTAAGTTGCAGCGCCCGGTCGGCACTGTTCATGGTGATAAACAATGTCATTAAAATAATCTCCACTATCAGGATATAGTTGGCATCGCTGCGTGGCCACCCGTTTAAATCTTTGCTGATGAAGCGTTTGAGTTTGATGATGTTTCTTCTGCATAAAAAAACCACACAAACAGCAATTACACCCACAGCCAGTATTTCAAAAAAGTTGATGAGGAAGGTATAAAAATTGCCCAGCATGCCAGCAAAAAGCCTGTGTTTACCAAGCGCCCCATCCAGCACAATTTCCAGCACTTCCAGGTTGATGATGATGAAGCCTGCATATATTACCAGGTGCATAATTGCCACCAGCGGGTTTTTAAACATTTTCTTCTGCCCAAGTGCCAGCAGTACAAGGTTGCGCAAGCGGGCAGCCTTATTGCCGCTGAGGTCTTCATCTTTACCCAGCAGGATATTGCGGCGTATCTGCATGATATTTTTACTGAAAAGCCAGGTTCCAAAACCGGCACATAATACAAAGGCTATCTGTTGCAGCAACTGCATAATAATTAAGTTATACCATTTATAAATACTATTCCGTCAAATCTTTTCTGGTGCTGAGGCTACGCTCTGCATCTGTAATATAATACCGGCCTGCTTTAAATAAGCTATAATTATATTGGACTAATTAATAAGTAGCCCCGGTATTATTACGCTAAGTTAGGGCATAGCAGCCAATTGGCAGTGCAAAATGAAAAACTCCGGGGTGTAAAAGGCCTGAACCAAAACTTTATATCCTCAATATTTCCTGTATTTTCGTGCAGACAGTAACAAAAGCAAATAGTATGGGGGATAAAAATTATATTCTTTCTAAAGAATCGGCGGGTAAAAAACTGCGGCGCATGGCGCTGGAAGTAGCCGAGCGCAACTATAATGAGCAGGAATTGATTTTAATCGGCATCCGTGAAAATGGTATTGTAATTGCCCGTAAAATTGCTGCTCACCTGGCTGATGTATTTGCCGGCAGCATCAGGGTGCTGGAATTGTCGTTGGATAAAAAGCATCCGTTACATGTGAACATTTCTGCTCCAATGGATTTTACTGGCAAAAATATCCTGTTGATTGACGATGTGGCCAATAGTGGGCGTACCATGCTGTATGCACTCAAGCCATTACTGGACTTTCATCCAAAAAAAATACAAACCCTTGCCCTGGTGGAACGTACACACAAAACCTTTCCAGTGGATGTTGATTACACAGGTCTTTCAGTTTCCACCACACCCGACCAGCATATATATGTGGAAGTAGAGGGCGATGAAGTAGGCGGAACCTGGATTGAATAATGGGCTGATATGATAATATGATAATGGGCTGATTTGATAATACCGTAATGGCGGTACAAGTAGTGCTGATTCAGGGGCGTACATCTCCTCATTTCACGGTTTTAATTTTCGTCAGGTGATGTGTCGCTTCCCGATTAACTATTTTAAAAAATAAAGCATGGCCGGATCAATGGTAATGGCTTAGCCATGCTTTTAAAATTTCCAAAAACAAACTGAGGCAGGGTTAATTGATAATCGTACCAGAACCCCGATTTAACTTTACCGGGGGCGCTGTTTGTGGCCAATGAATATGCCAGAAAACGGAGCGTTTTTCATGTATCGAACGGTTTATGGTTAGCAAACGGCCGTAACACCTTAATCTTGGTCAGCGTGTAACCTTTAACATTATGCCAATAGTTGAATTAAATAAATGGTCAATCAATTGGTATAATATTGTTTACTGCCTGTATTTCGCAAAAGCTGTGCCATTTGAATATATACGTGGATAACTAAAAAAGTGCAGGGCTGTTTACTTTGTTATAAAAGTGATTATACACTGTGTACCGGCGTACCGATTTTCAGCAATTCAAAAAAATCTTTTTCCGCTATTTCTTTTACAATGCCGGGTGGCAGGTCGCCAAGGTGCAGGTCCTCAATGGATAATCTTATCAATCGTTTGCAGCGGTGTTTAACGGCCAGCATCATTTTTCTTACCTGGTGATATTTGCCTTCGGTGAGGGAAATGATGAGCCAAGTATGCGGGCCGTAACTGATACTGTCCTGCGTAAAGGGATACAATGCAGCAGGGTCATCAATAATGGTCAAATCGCAGGGTGGGGTGGTATAGCTTTCTCCATTTTTTATCTTTATGGTTACACCATTCTGCAAGCTGTACAAGCTTTC
>JANMDL010000355.1:0-1658 GCA_031376295.1 Chitinophagales bacterium | reverse complement strand
ACCCATGTGGATGGAACGGGGCGTTTGCAAACTGTAGATGCCTTACAGTCTCCACGTTATTATAACCTGATCGAGGCTTTCCGTAAAAAAACCGGCATTCCGGTATTACTCAACACTTCTTTTAATGAAAATGAACCGATTGTAAATACCCCATTGGAGGCGCTGGATTGTTATTTAAGAACTGAAATGGATATGCTTGTCATGGAAAACATCATGGTGGAACGGCTTATTTAGTGGAATCGGACCCCGAAAAATATGGGATGGAAAAGGGATCCTATCATTTTAAGCGGATGAGGCCAAAATCCGGTAAGCCAATGAAATTGACAAGGAGGGCCTGGTCACGTTTCTAAGTGTTTCTACTTAAAGGCAATGGGTCATTTTTGGTGGCTAATCCTGTTAAAGAAAAAGCGGAGCAAAAAAAAGGATAATGATTTTAATCATATGGAAACTATTCGTATCAAAAAAATGCTACTTTGTATACCCAACCAAATCTAAATGAAAGTTTCGATCATCACTGTTACACTAAATTCTGAAAAATTTCTGGAGGATTGTATTAAGTCAGTGATCCGGCAGGATTATAAAAACATTGAGCATATTATTATCGATGGCCAATCCACAGACGGTACCATTACCATTATTGAAAAATACCAGGACCATATAGCCAGGTGGGTTTCCGAAAAGGACTACAGCATGTATGATGCGATCAATAAAGGCATGGCTATGGCAACCGGCGAGATCATCGGCTCACTCAACAGTGATGATGTGCTGGCCTCTACGGATGTGATCAGTTCAATCGTCAGGACTTTTGTTGAGCAGCGGGTCAATGCGGTGTATGGCGACCTGGTGTATGTTGACCAGGATGACCTTCAAAAAGTAAGACGTGTATGGAAGGGGCTCAATTTCAAACGCAGCCGTTTCAGGTATGGCTGGATGCCGGCACACCCTACTTTTTATTTCAGAAAAAAATTATTGGATATCTGTGGCTTTTACGAGACCCATTATTTTACATCTGCTGATTATGAATTTATGGCCCGCTATCTTTATCATTTTAAAGTGAGCGCCTGGTATATCCCCAAACTGATCATTATGATGCGAAGGGGTGGTGTCAGTAACGGCAATATTTTTCGCAGGCTGCGGGCTAACCGCCGGGATTACCTGGCCATGAAAAAAAATAAAATCCCGTTTGCATTTTTTGTCTCATTCCTTAAACCCCTTCTTAAACTGCACCAGTATAAAAAGGGACGGATTGAATACGATCACCGCGTCGATGAAGCTGGCCGGTGGATTGATCAACCAAATTTCCAGTCAAGCCGGAGACCTGTGGCAAGAAAACATGTGGAAGTATAAGGGACGCCGGAACTTCACTACTCCCGGTACAAGTCAGTTGACCTTGTTTTTTTAATTGCATAATTGCTTTGCATATTGCCCATTGAATAATAATCATGGGTAATAAAAAAAGCGACCTCAGGAAGAATTTCCTTTGTCGCCTTCTGTGCCCGGGATCAGAATCCCCGCCTGCATGACGCAGTCGGGCAGGGAACCGATACATACTAAATTAAAAACCTCAGCATTTCTGCTGAGGCCTTGTGCCCGAGATCGGAATCCCCGCCTGCATGACGCAGTCGGGCAGGGAACCGATACATACTAAATTAAAAACC
>JANMDL010000350.1:0-1989 GCA_031376295.1 Chitinophagales bacterium | reverse complement strand
AAAAAAACGCAGGGCATCCCAGCCACCCTCACGTCCCACACCACTGTTTTTAACACCACCAAACGGGGTGCGCAAATCCCTCAGCAACCAGCAGTTTACCCATACAATGCCCGATTGCAGGGAAGTAGCTATCCTGCCGGCTGTGCTGATATCCTGCGTCCATACAGTTGCTGCAAGGCCGTAATTGGAAGCATTGGCAAGGGCCAGTGCTTCGGCTTCAGTTTCAAAGGGCTGCAGGGTAACCACCGGGCCAAATATTTCTTCCATATTCGCCTGGCTATCCGGGCCTAATCCTTCCAGTATGGTTGGTTGTATAAATCTTCCTTTTGCACACCTGCCGCTTACCTGCACAGTTTCTCCTCCCTGTACTACGGTACCACCTTCCTCCCTGGCTTTTTCAATACAACCAATTATTTTAGTATAATGCAGCTCACTTACAATAGCACCCTGTTTGCTGGCATTGTCAAGCGGATCGCCAATGGTGAGTTGCCCGGCCAGTGCCGAAAAAGCTGCCCTGAATTTTTCATACACTTTTTTTTCAACCAGTATCCTGCTGGTGCAAAGGCATATTTGGCCCTGGTTGCTAAAGGAAGATCGGATGGTGTCCTTCAGCATCTTTTCCCAGTCGCAATCTGCAAAAATGATGGCAGGGTTTTTACCTCCCAACTCCAAAGATAATTTTTTAAACATGGGTGCCGCAATGCCTGCAATGCGTTCGCCTGCACGGGTGCTACCGGTAAATGAAATGGCTTTGATAGCAGGATGTTTCACCATCGCTTCACCACAGCCCGGGCCATCGCCGTGCAAAACATTCAGTACGCCATCAGGCAGTCCGGCTTCTTTACAAATTTTAGCCAGGAGAAATGCAGTAACAGGCGTTACTTCTGAGGGTTTTGCTATTACACAATTGCCTGCAGCCAGTGCCGGAGCAATCTTCCAGGTAAATAGATACAAAGGAAGATTCCAGGGAGATATACAGCCCACAATACCAACCGGCTGGCGGAGTGTATAATTTACAGCCTCATTTTCCATGGCATGGCTCTCACTGGCAAAATGCATGATGCCGGTGGCAAAAAAACGGAAATTGGCTGAGGCCCTGGGTATATCTACCAGCTTACTCAACCAGAGTGGTTTGCCGGTATCATTGGTTTCGGCCAGCGCCAGTACATCAATGTTTTCATCAATCAGCGCTGCAATCCTGTTCAGTATCGTAAATCGTTTTTCGGGGGTAGTAATACTCCATGCTGCAAATGCTGCACCTGCGGCATTTACTGCCACCTGCACATCTTTATCGCCGCTGGCCGGTATTTGCCCGGATATTTCGCCGGTGGCCGGGTTAATATTATCAATAAATTTTCCATTAAGCGGGCCGATGAAATAACCGCCAATATAATTTTCGAGATGCCAGGGGATATCAAGTTGCATGCCTAAAGGTACTTATTATCAAAAAAAATACTGTAATTTTCTGATTCAAATAATTGTATTATGGCCATTGCTGCTCCTTTTAATTTGAAAAAGTGGATTAAAGATAACCGTAATTTGCTGAAACCGCCGGTGGGTAACCAGTGTATATATAAAGATGCAGAAAACTTTATAGTGATGGTGGTGGGCGGCCCCAATGCCCGCAAAGACTATCATTATAATCAAAGTGAAGAACTGTATTACCAGCTTGAGGGTAATATTATCCTTAAAATCATTGATGAAGGTGTTGCAAAAGACATTTCCATCAATGAAGGAGATATGTTTTTGCTGCCGCCCAAAACGCCGCATTCACCACAGCGTGGCCCCAATACCGTTGGTTTAGTGATAGAGAAAGTGCGGCAAACAGAGGAAGATGGATTTTTGTGGTACTGCGAAAATTGCGGCAACAAATTGTATGAGGAATACAAAGTGATTAATGATATCGTTACGCAACTGCCGCCGGTGATGGAAGGGTTTTATAGTGATGAGCATAAACGAACCTGTAATAAATGCGGTGCGGTAATGGGG
>JANMDL010000312.1:0-5498 GCA_031376295.1 Chitinophagales bacterium | reverse complement strand
TTGTGCCTGCTGCCTGGTTGTAAGTATTGTTTATGGCAGTGCTTGTGCCTGTTGTTTTACTGCAAGCATTTATTATGATGCTGTTAGTGTTTATTGTTTTGCTGCGAGTATTTTTTGCGCCAATGGTTGTATCTATTGATTTACTTCGAGCATCGTTTGCAGGGCTGCATTTTGCCATTGCGGCAGTGTAACTGTTTATTGCTTTGCTGCATTTGTGCTTTGCGCTTGTGTAATTGACCATTGCCTGCCTGCATTTTGCCATTGCGGCAATGTAACTGCTGATTGCTTTGCTGCATTTTGCTGTTGCGGCAGTGTACCGGTTCATTGTTTTGCTGTACAGGTTGACTGTGCTGCTGCATTTGTTGATTGTTTGATTGTAACTGTGCGGTGCAGCGATGTAATTGTGCTTTGCGGGGCTGTATTTTTTTGGAGAATACGCTTTGGTATTGGGTTTTAATAGTTAACAGATTGATTGGTTGACAGGATGGCAGGGAGGAGCAATGTGCAAATGTGACAATTAGAAAATGTGCAAAATGATAAACCTGATTGTTACAAGATGAGTTGATTTTGGGTTACGGGTTGGGGTTGTTTCGGGTTATGGGTTGATTTAGTTACGGGTTGGGAAGTTCAAAGTTTAAGGTTTAAAGTTTGTTGCGGGTTATGGGTTATTTTTTACTGTTTTTGAGTGAAGTAGTGAGGTCGGTTACCTGCTTTTTTAAGAACTTTATTTCTTCTTTATATTGGGCAATACAAAGTTTATACCCTTCTTCTGCAAAATTATATGTAGAGTGCGCAAACATATTGGCGGTTCCCGTTCCTGTATTGGTATAATTAAATGTTTGCTTGCCGTCAATTTCCATTATCTGCGAATAATGTATTTGAAGCAGTTCCGCAATCTGCATTATTTTGGTAAGTGAAATTTCGCTGAGGCCCCTTTCAATATTACGATAAGCTACTTCGGTAATGTTTAGTACCGAGGCCATATCTTTGGGCGTTTTTTTCTTTAGTAACCTGAAATGCTCAATATTACTGCCTACCAATGCCTGAATATTCTGTTGTTTTTTGTCTTCTTTTACCATAGTGAATTTACTGTTTTTGCTAAGTTGAACTAAGTTTTACAAAGCTAAACTTGGTTTTATAAAATAGTTTAAATTTTTTTATTTGCCTAAACCCTTTGCCAGTGCGGCTTTTGGCCTTTAACACCTGCCCGCCAATAAAAAGTTACCACTTTGTGGTATTGCCGGGTAAAAATAACTGTAATATTTTAGCCCCTGTAAATGTAAAACAAGAGCGTGTACGAACAAAATATTTGATTAAAAAGTACAGCGATACCTTAGTTTAGATTTACAACAAACACACAATTAGCAGTTATAAGCCAGCAAATACCGGCAACATATAATTACACGGACAGCGCCTTGTACACCGGCGGTTAACTGCAAATGTTTCTACTTTTAAAAAACGATGATTATTGGGCGATGACCGATGGGCGGTGGGCGTTTGTGATTAAAAGGGGAGTTAAGCATTCATTATACAACTCCGTACAATGAAAACTACTATTTTCCCCTTATTTACGGCTGTGGCCGGGATAAGCGGGGGAGGAATCCAATATCTTATTAAAAACCAATTAGTAATGTGCTGATTTGATAATTAGCTGATTTGATAATGGGACTATAACTAACTGATTGCTGTAAATGAGAATTATTTTTACCACTTTATGTTGCTTTTTTAGCGGGTTATTGATGGGGCAGGCTATTGCTGTGGATAGCGTATCGCCCCGGCTTGCCAATAAATTTACTGAGCAGGTAAGCCGTAAAACGGATAAATATTACCGGCGCATTACGGATAAAACTGAAAAGACTTTAGAGCGGCTGGCAAGGTTTGAGGGACGGATAAAAGCACTATTGCAAAAGGCCAGCCCGGAAACTGCGGCGAGGCTGTTTGATAACCAACCAAGCTTTGCGGACGTGCTGGCCAGGTACCGGGAGGGTAAAGTGATTGCCATGCAGTATGGCAGGCAGTATGATGAATACAGGGATAAGCTAAGTAATGTGATGGGGTATTTGGCCTCACCCCCGGCCCCTCTCCCCGCCGGGGAGAGGGGTGTTGCGGAGATGGGTGGGGAGAGTGGTGGGGCCTCATCCCGGCCTTCTCCCGGGGGAGAAGGTGTTGCGGAGAAGGGAGCGGAGAAGGGGGCGGAGAAGGTGCTGGAAGTAAAAGAAAAGTTGCTGCGGTTGGATACGTTGGTGAATAATACGGAGGCCGTGCAGCAGTTTATTAAGGAAAGGAAGAAACAACTTATTGACCAGGCCATGCAATACATTGGTAAAAGCAAGTGGCTGCAAAAGATAAATAAGGAGTCGTACTACTACCTGGCTACACTCCGCAATTACCGTGAAATATTCAGCGACAGTAAAAAGGCAGAGGAAACAGCGCTTACCATATTAAATAAGATACCAGCCTTTCAGGAGTTTATCCGTAAGAACAGTATACTGGCATCTTTGTTTGGGGTACCGGGTGGTGGTGCCGGGCAAAGCCTGGCTGGGCTTCAAACACGGGCTGGCTTACAAAATCAACTTTTACAACGCTTTGGCAGCGGCCCCGGCGCTATGGCTGCCCTGCGGGATAATGTTCAAAATGCACAGTCACAACTGAAACAATTAAAAGAAAACGTATTGAAAGGTGGTGGCAATAGTAGTGGTGATGAACTACCAGATTTTAAACCTAACAATCAAAAAACAAAAACGCTGCTCCAAAGGTTAGAATGGTCAACCAACCTGCAGCACCAGCGGGGTAATAGTTTTTTGCCGGTTACCAGTGATATTGGTATAAGCGTGGGGTACAAATTAAACGACCGCTCTGTGGCTGGTATTGGCGTAAGTGGCAAAGTAGGTTGGGGAAAAAACATTCAGAATATCCGCATTACGGGGGAAGGAATTGGTTTTAGAACTTATGCCAACTGGCGGCTTAAAACCAAGGGTAGTTTTTGGCTAAGTGGTGGCGCAGAACTCAATTACCAGAGCCGGTTTTACAGTACTGCCATACTGAACAACTTTAGTAACTGGCAGCAGAGTGCTTTGATTGGGGTGATGAAAAAGTACAATGTGGGTAAGAAGGTGAAGGGGAGTATTTCGATATTGTATGATGCCTTGTATAATGTGCAGTTGCCGGCACGGCAGCCGGTGGTTTTGAGGGTGGGGTACGCTTTGAGGTAATTAAGAATTATGAATGAAGAATTAAGAATGAATACAGGGAACGCTTTGATGAACTGCGGCAAACGGTTTTCAATGAAGAATTAAGAATTAAAAATTAAGAATTAAGAATGAGAGGCCTTAATAATCAGACCGCCCAACAATCAACGAACAACGAGCAACCGAATTTAAAATTAAAACCAAACAAGCAAAATATGAAAATGAAAACAACATTACTACTGCTTAGCTGCGCCAGCCTTTTGAACAGCCATGTACAAAGCCAGCCGCAAAACAGCAGCCCCGGGCAGCGGTTAGAAGATTTAAAAACAGTAATACCGCCATCGCCCAATGCGGCTTCGCTTGGTAAATATGGCAACTGGCCGGTAAGCCTTTACACGGGAACAGCAGGAATAAATATACCACTGTATACGTTAAGTGCAAGAAGCATCAATTTACCCATAGGACTCAGCTATCATGCATCGGGCAACCGGGTATCTGATGTAGCTTCCTGGGTTGGTTTGGGATGGAGCCTTAGCGGGGCTGGTGGTGTAATTACCCGCTCAGTAAAGGGTATGCCTGATGAAATACCCTATGGTATTGGTTATCATTCCTTTCGCCAGCAATTTATCAATCCTGATAACCTTGCAGCAGGAACAGGTACTCTGGCCACCGATAACCAACTAAAAATGGATGCTGCAGATGGCAAGGTAGATACTGAACCTGATAACTACAGCATTAATGTACTTGGCCGCAGTTACAAACTTTTTTTTAAGGGCAATGGCTCCATCATAACTGTACCTTACAGTAATATTAAAGTTACTGCAAACCTTGCAGCAGATTACTGGAAGCTTGTGCTGGAAGATGGCACCCAACTTATTTTTGGAGAAAACTGCAGCGAAAAAATAAGCGCCAACCGCAACTGGCATATTGATGTGCCGAGGGACCCCTTTGCCACGGCCTGGTATGTAAAGCAGGTCATTTCTGTAACGGGCGAAACGGTAAACTTCAGTTATCACACTTATACACTGCACCAGAATAATACCTTTCATGAATCGGATTATTTTAAAAACAACGCACCTTATGGCCAGGTGGCATGCGCTATTGGCAGCCCCTGTGTAATTTCCGGATCGGAAACACCAAAAAGTAAATCCTTTGTGCAGCATGGGGATGGATTGAACCTTGCGGCTATTGAAATGGCTGATACCCGGATTGATTTTATTGAAAGCGCTGCAGAACGGGAAGATATGCAGCATGGCAGGTATTTAAGCGCTATCAAAGTATTTAATAAGCAAATCAATGCCTTTATAAAAACATTTACGTTTAACTACGTTTATTCAGCAGCGGTAACTGATAACAATGCAGGCTCCACCAGTTATCATAAAAAGCGTTTAAAACTGATGCAGGTTGATGAGGCAGGTGCTGATTTGGTCAATGTGCAATCCTGGCAGTTGCAGTATAATCCAGCAAAGTTACCATCAGTACGATCGTACGCACAGGATCACTGGGGGTATTATAATGGTGCTAATTTTAATACTACCTTGCTGCCACAGATTTTTACCGACAAATATGTAGTACGCCGGGGCTTTGACCCCGATATAACACCTGTGGGCAACCGGGAACCCAATGCAGCTTTTATACAAGCCGAAATGCTCAATAAAATAATATACCCCACGGGCGGCTACAGCAGCTTTGAATTTGAGCCCAATAGTTACCCGGCGCAGGAAGAGCAGTTTACCACGCAATACATTCCCCAAAGTATTAACCTTACACCCACCACAACCCCTTTTACCTATATCGTATCCACACCATTTACGGTTACCAAAGAGCAGTATGTGTATTATTATTTTAATGGCAATTTTTCGCCAAATTATGTGAATGATTTTGGTGCCAATGCCATATTTGCAAGGTGTAAAATACTGGACAATAGCGGCAATGCTGTGAGTACGCAAGTGCTGCGCAAGGCCGACCTGGATGCATCTGGCTACAGGCAAAAAACTGACCATGCCTATTTGCCACCGGGTAATTATACGCTTGAAACAAGCAGTGTAAGCAACGAAGGAGATATGAGTGATGGGCAAAGCCTTTTGCTGACTGTGCAATTAAAGTACGAAGCATCGGCAGGCATACAGGCCATTAATAAAATGTGTGGTGGTGTGCGCATTAAAAAAACGGAGGATTTTGATGCGGTAACTGATAAAGTGATTAAAAAAACTTACCTGTATGAACAGCCTTTTGTAATTAATGAATTTAATTACGACAGGTTTTATTTGGGTGATATGGAAAAAGAATTAGACCGGTATTACTCCTTTG
>JANMDL010000040.1:0-2521 GCA_031376295.1 Chitinophagales bacterium | reverse complement strand
CCGAGTAATAATCAATCACACCCTTATCAATCAAACCATTTACGTACACGCGGTGGCTGGGCACATAACTCATGAAATGTTCATCCATTTCAAAACTGATGGTTACCTGGTATTTATTCCCAGCAGATTCTATATAACTTTCATTTGGTTCCATGCTTAATTATTTTATAAGTTATAGCTAAACAACCCATTCCACAATTTTATTTACACAGGCGGTATCATAGCTGGCTTCTACTTTAATGTAATTATCGGTATAGCCTTCCATGGTGCCTTTTTTATTGTGCCGTTCAAACAGCACTTTTCTTGCCTGACCTGCGAATTGAGCAGTAAAATACTGCATTTTCTGATAAGAAAGGTGTCGTAAAATTTTATTTCTTTCCTGGCGAACCTGCTGGGGCACCACGGGCTGTATATCCAGCGCCGAAGTATTATCTCTTTCAGAATAAGTGAATACATGCAGGTAGCTGATATCAAGGCTGTGCAAAAAGTCAAAAGTTTCTTTAAAATCTGCATCTGTTTCACCCGGGAACCCCACTATTACATCCACCCCAATGCAGCAATGGGGCATCAGTGTTTTTATCAGCCCAACCCTTTCGGCATACAATTCCCTTTTGTAGCGCCTGCGCATCATGGCCAGCGTTTTATTACATCCGCTTTGCAGGGGTATGTGAAAATGCGGCATAAATTTGCGGCTGTTGCTCACCAGTTCAATTATCTCATTGGTAAGCAGGTTGGGCTCAATGGACGAAATACGGTATCTTTCTATACCATCTTTTGCTGCATCCAGTTCCCTTACTAAGCTTACAAAATCTTCTTCGTGTTTTTTGCCGCTGGTAAAACCTTTGCCAAAGTCGCCCAGGTTTACGCCGGTAAGCACCACTTCTTTTACGCCTTGTATGGCCAGCTCCTGCACATTCGCCAGCACATTGGCGATACTGTCGCTGCGGCTTTTGCCCCGGGCCTGCGGTATGGTGCAAAAGGAGCAGTTGTAATCGCAGCCATCCTGCACTTTTAAAAAAGTTCTTGTACGGTCGTTGATGGAGTAGGAGGCGGTAAACGTATTAACATCTTCAATATCGCAACTGCATATTTTGGCGCTGTCTCCTTTTGTTATTTCTTTAAGATGATGGGTAATGTTGAATTTTTCAGCTGCACCCAGTACCAGGTCCACACCAGGGATATTGGCAATTTGCTGTGGCTTCAACTGGGCATAGCAGCCTGTAATTACTACCATAGCGGCCGGGGCCTTGCGCTGTATGCGGCGTACCAATTGCCTGCATTCCTTATCGGCATTATCAGTAACCGAGCAGGTGTTGATGACGTACACATCGGCCACTTCATCAAACCCCTTCTTCTCAAAACCATCCTGCTCCAGCAACCGGCTGAGGGTGGAGGTTTCAGAAAAATTGATTTTGCAACCCAATGTATGCAATGCTACTGTTTTGCTCATTACCGGCAAAGATACGAAGCAAGGGGTAAAACCTGTAATTTGCAGCGTTTTAAGTAGTTTAAAGTTGATAAGTTCAAGGTTTATAAGTTCAAAGTACAAGGTTATGACCTTTTGCCTGTCAGTCAACTGTTATCTGTTAAGTTGTGATAAATGTTAAGTTGTGATAAAATAAAATAGCTCAATGAGTAAGAAATCTTTGCCATATATCTTCCTGGCGCTGCTAATCGTAGCAGTTGCTGTAGTGCGGATGTATAAAAAAAGCAATACAGGCAGTAATACCACTACCACACAACAAGATAAGCGGCGGCAACCCACAGCACCGCCCAGCGACAATCCCAACCGGAAACAAGACTTTAACAGGCGGGTTGCCCGGCTGATTTATACCAAACATGCCCGCTGCCGGATGGGGTGCAGGCATATTGATGAGAGTGAAGTAAGGGAAATACTGGAGCAAGGCACAGTGAATTACGCCAAAAGCGAATTGGACAATACCCGTGGCCCCAAATATGCCCTCGAAGGCATTACGCATGATAACCAGCGGGTGCGCATTGTATTTGCACAGGATGATGAAGGTACGGCCGTGGTAACGGTAATTGACCTGGGTACTGAATGGGAATGTCATTGCGAATAGATTTGTTATAAAAATGTCATATTAAGGATGACTGGCATATCTCCATGTAATTTTTACAGCATTCATTAATTATTCGTGTTATTTTTGGTTTTTCCTGAGAAAACGCCTGGTTATTTTATTCTAAACAACGGTTTTTAGTGTGTGACGTATGAATTTAAAATCATTATTGGCAAAACCCTTTGCCGGCTATATATATAAGCAGATAAAAAAAGGCAGGCAAACGGCAGTAAGCGACCAGGAAGCTATATTGAACAACCTGTTGAAAGTAGGGGCAAAAACTGAGTTTGGTAAGGATCACAAGCTTGCTGAAGTGAAAACTTATGAAGAATTTAAACAGGCCGTTCCCCTGCGTGACTATGAGCAATTGAAACCCTATATTGAAAAGATAAAGGAGGGCAAGCACAATATCCTCTGGAAAGGATTGCCCATTTACTTTGCCA
>JANMDL010000288.1:0-1917 GCA_031376295.1 Chitinophagales bacterium | reverse complement strand
GTGTGTACCAAGTGGTGCACGGTGAATGATCAATGGCACTTCGGGCTGGTTATGTTGATTGGTATACGATAATTTAAATTTATTGCCACTGTTGAAATCAACCTGGTTGGTGGCCAAGGTAAACTCACGGCCAATGGCGCTGTATATCTGAACGTCAATCTTAGGCCCGTAAAAAGCAGCCTCATCTTTTACTTCCACAAAAGGAATGTTTGATTCAGCCAGCACATTTCTTACCATCGTTTCTGTTTCTTTCCAGAGTTCGGGTTCGTTTACATATTTGATACCCAGTTTTTCGGGGGTGTGAAGTGAAAGCCGCATCACATATTTTTCAATACCGAATATTTTAAAATATTTCAGGTACATATCATTCACCGCTCTGAACTCATCATTGAATTGTTCTTTAGTGCAATAAATATGTGCATCGTTCATATGCAGGCATCGAACCCGCATCAAGCCAAATAATTCACCGCTTTGCTCATAGCGGTAAACCGTTCCGTATTCAGCAATGCGGTAAGGAAGATCACGGTAGCTTTTTGGTTCTGCAGCATAGATCTTATGGTGATGCGGGCAATTCATTGATCTCAGGTAATACTTTTCCCCGTCCATTTCCATGGGAGGAAACATGCTGTCAGCATAATAGGGCAAATGTCCGCTGGTGATATACATTTTTTCTTTTGCAATATGCGGGGTCACCACTCTTTTATATCCTGCAGCCGTTTCAGTTTCCTTGGCGAGCTTTTCCAGTTCCTCAATAATGATTGTACCATTGGGCATCCACAGAATCAGACCCTGACCCACATCATCATCCATGGTGTAAATGCCCAATTCCTTCCCGAGTTTGCGATGATCCCTTTTCTTCGCTTCTTCCAGCATTTGCAGGTGTTCTTCCAATTCTTTTTGCGATGGGAATGTGACACCATATAATCTTGTCAGCATTTTATTTTTCTCATCACCTTTCCAATAGGCGCCGGCAATGCTGGTAAGTTTTATGGCTTTGATAAAAGATGTATTGGGAATATGTGGTCCACGGCAGAGGTCAGTAAAATTTCCCTGAGTATAGAAAGTTATTTCGCCATCTTTCAAACCACTCAACAGATCAAGCTTGTACTCATCTCCTTTTTCAGCAAAATATTTTTCAGCATCCGCTTTTGATATTTCCTTCCCGATGTAACTGTTATTCTGCTTTGCCAGTTCATTCATCTTTTTTTCCAAAGCAGCCAGATCTTCTTCACTCATTTTCTTATCACCCAGATCCATGTCGTAGTAAAAACCATTCTCCACCGGCGGGCCCACCCAGAATTTTACTCCCGGGAACATGGACTCCACAGCTTCCGCCATCAGGTGGGCAGATGAATGCCAGAAAGTGTTTTTGCCATCTGCATCAGCCCAGGTTAAAAGTTTGAGAGAAGAGTCTTCATTAATTGGTCTTGAAGCATCCCAGACCTGTTCGTTGATACGGGCAGCTAATACCTTTCTTGCCAACCCTTCTGAAATTGATTTTGCAATATCCAGTGCAGAAGTCCCTTTAGTGTATTCCCTGACGGCGCCGTCAGGCAGCGTAATTTTAATCATTAAGTAAAATCCAAATTTATAATTGAGTGCAAATTTAGCAAAGTCCGGCTAAAGATGCTGAAGTATCATGCGGTTAATATGTTCCATCTTCCGATGCAGTTTTCTCAATTTCGTATCAAACTTTTGCCTGTTGTTAAAATAAAGAACGGTCAATTGTAACTGCCGTTTCCTCCATTTGGCCAGCATCATTTTCCCAAACCATTTATCCAGCCCGGCTGTAGTGACATGCAACAACCTGATTTTTGAACTGGCCTTGCGGGATCCAACATAGAATTCCCGGTATTGCTGCATTAATCCTTTTTGAAATGAAAAATAACTGCCTTTGTTTTCCTGTATTTCCTTTAA
>JANMDL010000287.1:0-4512 GCA_031376295.1 Chitinophagales bacterium | reverse complement strand
TATGACTGCCGACAGCCTTAAGGGAATACAATCAGTAAGTGTGGTGATAAAAGGACAGAACCGGGGTACCATTACCAATAATCAGGGGGTATTCAGCATTGTTGCCCTGAAAGGTGATGTAGTAGAATTTACAAGTATAGGTTATAAAGCAAAAACAGTGTATATCCCCAATAACCTTGAGGGTAACCAGCACAGCATCATTCAGTTGATGGTGACTGATACCATTTACCTGCCGGCCACTATAATAAAACCGAGGCCCAGCAGGCAGCAGTTTGAACGTGACTTCGTTAATACACAAATACCTGACGACAATATTTCGGTAGCCCGGAAGAACAACGATGTGGCCAAGCGGCGCATATTGATGGCGTCGTTGCCTGCGGATGGACGTGAAGCTGCCAATATTTACCTGCGCAATACCGCTAATAAAGCGTATTATGCCGGACAGGCTCCCCCTCAGAATATTTTTAACCCCTTTGCATGGTCGGAATTTATTAAGGCATGGAAACGGGGCGATTTTAAAAAGAAAAAGTAAATTACAATTCTTTTAAAGCAGGTAATCTCCGTTTTTTGCATGAATACTTTTTTTGTAATCGGCTTTATGGGCTGTGGTAAATCATACCGGGGCAGGATATGGGCAGAGCGGTACGGGCTGGCTTTTTTTGAAATGGATGATTTGATAGAAGCTGCAGAAGGAAAAACGATTGGAGCAATTTTTGAGGCAGATGGAGAAATGTATTTCAGGCAAAAGGAAAGAGATATATTAAAAACACTGGCGGAAAAAGAGAACTGTATTGTTTCAACCGGAGGCGGCACGCCCTGTTTTTTTGATAATATGCAAGTGATGAATGATACCGGGACCACTATTTATTTAAAAGCATCTCCTCAATTGCTGGCACAGCGCCTGCTGCCCGAAAAAGCAAAACGACCACTAATAAAAGATATTCCGGATGATGAACTGGAATCGTATATAGCAGAAAAACTTGCAGACAGGGTGCCTTATTATGAACAGGCTGCTGTAGTACTGGATGCGGCTGAAATTACACAAGCTTCATTAAAGGCTTTGTTCAGAAAATAATCATTTATTTGAATTGTTTACTTTTTGTTTGCTTTTACATAAGCAATAATATCTCCGTACTGTACTGTAAGATAAACTTTTACCGGTTTGTTGGTTTTTTGCGACTGGTTCAGCAGTACCAGGGCAGACTTAGCGTATTTGTTGTTTTTCATCAGCTTGTAAAACCTGGCCGATTGAAAAAAGGTAACCGTATAAGCGCTGGTGTCTTCCGGATTTTCCCACACACGTGCTACCGTAAAAAGCTGCGGTGGTATGGTATCTGTTTCCGGTAAAGCATCATCTGATGGCATGGCATTACAAAATTGAAATATAAAAATAAGTGATACCAGCATGCAATATCGCTTTACAGTTTGTGTAACAGAAACGGCACCGGTCATATTGCATCCTGTAGTCATAAAAATAAATCTGCTCCTAAAGTTACACATTTATGAATCACTTTATTCCTTTCCCATCAAATGGTTTTGTTAAAAAATCAGCCCCCTGAGCCAGGCTGACCCAGGGGGCTGAAATACTTTATCCGGTAATCTGTAATTAATAAAATTCCTTAGTTACAGGTTTTCAGGTTTTTATAGGCAATCAATGTCTGCTCTGTTTGTACATAATTAGGGTCAGTACTAAAAGTTGTACCAGCGTAGTTGGAAGGGGAATAAGCGCTGCCTGGCTGAATGCTGTACATACTTACGTTGGCATTGGGGCTGCAGGTGGTATTTTTCTGCGCCTGTAACCAGGTGGCCAGTGTAACCGGCTGGTTAAATATGCCCGGATCCAGCACATAACATACTTGGAAACTAAACGTTCCGAATTTAATATTTACCCTGAACAAAGGCACTACATGGTACCACCAGTTAACACAGCAACCGCCCCATTTGTCAGCCTTCACCGCAAGGGTGGCATTGCCGCTATTGGCAAAACTGAACACTTTTTCGCAGCAATAACCATATTTCTGCTGTATCATCTGCCGCATTTTGTGTGCACGGGCATAGCAACCATCCCTTACATACTGAAAAGGGATACAGTTGGGAATAATGTATGGCCCTGGTTTGTTGCAACCCTGGCTCACACAATAGTCGAACATTTTTACCAAAGTAGCGTAGTCAGGTACAAGGCTGTTACAAAGTTTAAATACCGGCCCAAATACCCTCAGATTTTCTACCCGGCTGAATTTGGCCGTATCAATTTTGCTTACATCAATAGCAACAGGCTTTACTAAGCTTTTCTCCATTACGTTAAGCGTATTGTAGCTTTTCGCTTCCGCTTCGGTGGCCATTACAATATTGCTGATGCTGTTGCTGCCACGGTTGGCAAACAGTTTAACAACCGTATTGGCTTCGGGCGTATTTCTGCCTATTGCCCCGTTTACCATATCGCTGTTAGTCTTGTAATTGGCGCTGCCCTTGGCGATAACATATACTTCTGCACGCTCATTAAACAAAACTTCAGTGCCATTGCCGTCCGGCGTATTTCTCACTGCGGCTATGGTAAGGATGCTGCTGTCCATTTCAGGCTTTTGCATGCCCTTGTCATCCGCAGGCTTTTCTGTATTGTCTTTTGGTTTGTCTTTGTCCTTGTCTTTCTGTTCGCCATCATTACAGGCGGTAAATAAAAGGAGCAGGCTTATTGCAGGAAGCGCAATCAATAAACGCCATCTTGAAACCTGGCTTAATAAAAACTTGTTCATGTGTAAAAGGTTTAATTTTTTTTGGAAAGGTTGTTTACGGCATAAAAGTAGGCATTGGCATCCGCTGTTGCAATACCCATTTAGTGGTATTAATCTTCCTTTATCCAAATTGTAACTCAGGTATAACCTTAAGTTATGCACATACAATGCCGCCTGCTTGTTTCAAGGCAATAAGTATATATATTTAAAACATTAAACCCTGCTGGTATGAGTTTTTTTAAAAGATTCACTAAAAAAAGCAAAAATGTTACGGAACCTGTTAATAAGTCCCGGAGAGCCGTTTTAAAATGGATGGGGCTCGGTACCCTATCGCTGGGTACGGCCATAAAAACCCGGTCGGCAGACATTTCGTCAATCCTCACTGCAATGGCCGAAGGAGCCGAAGATGTGGTACGGATAACCATTATGCGGCCGCAGGATTTGTTATACCTCCACCTTCATTATTACAATTTTGCCCGCCAGCGTGGAGCTAATGCTATTACAAGGATGGATGGGGGCCGGGCATTGCTGGTAGTGTATTTTCAGCCGCAAAGCATGATTGAGCAGGCATGGTTTGAAGCAACGCCCGGCTCTTCGTCAAATGAACAGGTAAAAGTACCGGGTAAAATATTTATGGCAGATGCCAGCCGTTTAGTGTATGAAATACCGGCAACAGTAAGCAGTATACCGCTTGCTACCAAAGACCTGCTGAACTGGGATGACTACACATTGGTGGTAAACAGCAGGGCAAGACCCCATAAGAAAAGAACAATACCGGTTTTTAAGGCACCTGCCGGACTTCAATTGCCGGGTGGCAAGGCAGGTTTTCAACTGCAGAACCACAAAAAAATGGAAGCTGCAGCCACGATACTGCAGCAATCGGGTACACCTGCAGCAAGATTACTGTATGCCAATTATTTCCGTCGCAACGCAGGCAGCAGGGAGGTAGTAACGGTAAATGACATACGCACAACAGCACCGGCAAGAGGCAATGTGAATATTGCAGTGCGGCCAGGCGCAATCGGAAATGTAGTAAGGCTTATTGGTGGCACTGTACCGGGGCCGGTTGATGCACAGGAAACATCACTGGAAGTGCCTTTCCGCTTGTTTGTGTCACCACCTGCAGGTACCGGCTGGCTGCATACTTACCTGCTTGGCAATGCTCCGGGGCTTTTTAAAAAAACAAATAAAGTATTTGAATTATGGCATACCCGGCTTGCAGTAAAAACGAAGTATGGTCTTGTGTTGCAGGATGATGAGGATGCTGCAACAGCCTATAAAATCGTAAGGGCTTTGTGGGCGGCAGATGCCAATAAGGATTATAAGACGCTTCCTGCAGAAGATAAAACCCTGCGGACTGCCATGAACAATGTACAACGGCATAAAATTGTGCATGAATCCTCTAACTACAGCATTGCCAATTTTACCCCGCAACCGGCCATCGTTAATAATATGATGTTGACCAGCCTTGGCGCCTGGTTAGATGCGGAAATGCTGGTGGAGCGGAAAGACCTTACTAATGCAGGGTTGCTGGATAGCCTGAATGTACTTAAGTGGCGGCATATTGCCACTATGGGTCGGGATCATTATGTGGAGATACTGGAAGCGGGTAATATTTTACCTTTTGGGCATGAGGCAGTGCTGGCAACGGTTACAGAAAGAAAAATTGATGCAGCTACGGGTGCTGCTGCCAATAAGCAACGGCAGTTTATCATCATTACAGAAACAGAAAAAACCTATGCCCAGCGGGATGCGGAAAGCAATGCGTTTATGCGTTTTC
>JANMDL010000272.1:0-1659 GCA_031376295.1 Chitinophagales bacterium | reverse complement strand
GTTGATGCAAATGGTAATGTTTTTGTTGGCACAGGTTCAGCATCGAATGCGTGGAGCCTTACAGGAAATGCTGCCACGAATCCAGCTAATAATTTTTTAGGAACAACAGATAATAACCGCCTGGTTTTTCGGACTAATAACACGGAGAAAATGACGATACTTTCTAATGGAAATGTTGGTATTGGGCTTTCTAATCCATCTTCTCCTTTGCAAGTGTTCAGCACTACAGACGATAATCAATTATTTGTATCAGGTTCGGCACCAAGTGCCAGATATTTTCAGGGTGCTGACTGGAATACATCCGCTTTTCATGCAAGAATCGGGTTGGCTACCAGCAATGCAAATTATGTTGCAACAAGCTCACCGGGTGATTTTATTGTTCAGGTATTGGATAATGGCAACTTGCTTTTTGGTACAAATGGTGCAGCGGGTAATGGACTGGAGCGAATGAGAATAAATTCCATTGGTTACACCGGCATTTCTACTACAAATCCAACAGCCAAACTTCATGTAAATTGTGTAGCAGTTCCCGGTCAATCGAACCCATCTAATATCAGATTTGAAAATCTACCAACAGGTACCGGCAATGCTTTAGTAATGGATGCTAATGGGTACGTTTATAAGAGCAATACACTTACGGGCAGACCAGATGGGGAGGTAGGTGACTTAAAAGAACAGATACAGGAACTTAAAAATGAAATCAATGCGCTGAAGTCGCTGGTTAACTCAATGAAAGAAGGAACACTTCTTATTAATGAAAACAAAAATGAAGCAATTCTGTATCAAAATGCACCCAACCCATTTAAGAATTCTACTGTTATCAGGTATTATCTTCCTGAGAATTCCCAAAAATCATCTTTGCAGATAACCAGCCTACAGGGTAATGTTTTGAAAACTTACCAGTTAAACGGCGTGGGACAACAATCTATAGCTATTAATGGTAGCGAATTATCTTCTGGAACTTACTTTTATACACTTTTTGTTGATGGCAAACAGGTTGATTCAAAAAAAATGATTTTAACAAGATAAGAGTTTAGATAACACCTAATTGCAGGCCGGTATTGAAAAATGCCGGCCTGTTGTGTTTTGCTTAAAACAAGCTTATTAGTCAGTAAAAATCAATATTTTCGCAGCCTTATTTTTCTTTATGGCAGAAACCCTGGGAATGCTTTGTGATAAGCTAACACTTGTAAAGCTAAAACAGTATCATACGGAGGATAAAGACCGGCTGATAAGTCTTGGAAAACAATCTGTGCAATTGCAGGCAGAGATTGATGAATATGTGAGCAATATTGTCCACGGAAGTATTCCTGTGGAGAGAATGACTTTTGATGCTAACAAAGTATTTAAGAAAGAAGGAAACCCGGTGGAAGAAGTAACCGGCAATTTCGGCGAAGTAATGTACCACCTGGCTGATGTGAATTGCCAGTTATGGCATGAGCAGGAAAAAGTCTATGAATTTGAGAAAGTACCGGTGGAAGAAAAAGATAAAGTAGTAAAAAAGCTGGCTTTGCTAAATCTTGAAAGGAATAAATGTATAGACAGGATCAACAACCTGTTTGCAGACATGATACGGAAAAATAAATAAACAAACAATGCACATAAGAAAAAGAACTACCTGTCGTGTTTGTGGTTCATCATCATTAAAGAAAGTTATTG
>JANMDL010000212.1:0-1946 GCA_031376295.1 Chitinophagales bacterium | reverse complement strand
TTAAGCCAAATGCACTAAAATCAGATGTTGCTTTTGCATCTTCATCTTTTGCAGCAAATAAATCCGTAGAATCAATGTCTTTTCCGATAAACTCAATATTGGAACTGCCAAAAATACCAAAAAGCGAAAAATTGCCCAGTTTTGATTTGCCAAAATCAATATTGAATGATACATCATTATAGTTAGGAACAGCCGCCGTTCCTGCTAATCCTAATAACCCAACTACACCATAACGTACAGCCGCTACAAAGGAACCTCCTTTCTTTTTCATAAACGGCCCTTCGGCCATAAATTCAACACCAGGAAATGCAGCTAACCCGAGGGTGTATTCATATTTTTCTGTATTGCCTTTTCTAAAACCTACATCAAACACACCCCCAATAGCATTGCCATATTCTGCCGGGAAGGCGGAGGTGATAAAGTCTGAGTTTGCTAAGATATTCGGATTTAAAGCGGAAACCGGGCTTCCTGTAGTACCCAATGTGGCAAAATGATTAGGACTTGGAACGGGTATCCCTTCGAGTCTCCATAATAATCCCGATGGAGAATTCCCTCTTACAACAATGTCATTTCTGCTGTCATCTGCTGTAGCCACACCTGCAAAATTAGAAGCCAACCGGGATACATCACTTCGCCCCCCAGCATACCTGTTAGCTTCTTCTGCCGAAAATTGCCTTACCGAAACAGCCGCCATTTTGTTAATGGATTTTGCTTTGTTAGTACCAGATTTAACCACAACAGCTTCTAAAGAATTGAATTTCTCTGCTATAGCTACTGTCAAAATATTGTCTTTACCAGAAGTTACATCAATATCAGGAATGGAGATGTTTTCATATCCCACAAACGTAATACGAACTACCTGCCGCCCCAGCGGTACGTTTGACAATTTAAAATTCCCATCAGCATTGGTTATTGCACTAATGCCTGCGGTGCTTAATAATTCTACTGATGCTCCTGCTACTGGCTTTTCAGATTGTTTGTCAATTACTCTCCCTTTAATAATACCCGTTTGGGAAAAAGCAATGATTGACGAAAGACATAAAATAAGCGTTACTATTTTTTTCATTTTTACAATGTTTTATTTGTACAGTGCAAAAATGATACGTATGAGAAGATAAAACCATTGACTTGGGTTAGGAAATTGTTTAAATAGAAAAATTTAATAGCTTGGATTGATGAAGGGGATATTATTAAAAAATGCAATTAAGATTTGAATGTCGATTAGTTAACGTTGTTTATATATTTCTCACCTGCCTTGCATTACACATACAGCCAGGAGAGCCAGTATCTTTGTACAGCCTGTATAGTAATACCTATCCTTACTTACATTCCGTTAGGTGAAGCACCGACTAAAGTATCAGCCACTATCAAATTCTCCAGATTTTCCATTATTCCCCAAAATCCCTACATTTACTCCATGATAAAAAAAATCACAACCCTTTTTCTCTCAGCAGTATTGGCCATAACAGCCTTTTCTCAAAATATAAAGTCCGGTGATATCGTCATCACCCCCGGCATAGGCATCGGCCCGCTTAAATTGGGTATGAGTGAAAGCGAAGCTTATAATGTTTTAAAAGGGGATATTACCTGGATGGACTATAAGGAAAAGATGAAAGTATTTAAAAGCTATGGCGATCATTTTTCCATTGACAGCATTACACAGTTTGTACTGGGGTTCGACAGTTGTGCTGCTTATAATAATAAACTGCCAAATGGATTGCCGGTCTTCGCCCTGTATTTTTCGGCACACAAGCTTAACTATATCATGGTTACATCCTATAGCGCACCAAAGGCACTGATTAAAAAAGTAGTATTAAAAAACGGGATACGCTTTTACAGCAGTATGGCTGGTTGTATGGCGAAAATGAAAACCAAATACCTTGCCATAAGATACGATGATTATGATGGCGATCATATTTATTACAAAGAAGGACTCGAATTTACTT
>JANMDL010000157.1:0-4644 GCA_031376295.1 Chitinophagales bacterium | reverse complement strand
TTGTTAAATATGGAACACCAGAAAGAAATTGAAAAAGACCCCGGAATACTTGCCCCGGAAGATGGCATTAACCGCAAATACAGCATATCTGCCAAACTTGACCCAATGAACAGTAAGGGTGTTGAAATGTTTACCAACTGGATTGTTAAGCAATATAAAATCAATAACAGCATCACTCCTTCCTATATGCCCAGGCAGGGGTTTCAATCGGTTGATCCCGGCGACGGGCTTGGCTATTGCCATACGCCTGAATGCGAAAAGAAATTTAAAACAGTATCCGACCAGGTATTTTATATTGCGAACATTGCGGCAAAAAAAATAAAAGCAAGCTACCCCGGTGCAGGCGTAAGCTTATATGCTTATACTGAACGGACCGACACTCCATCCGTAAAAATTGACCCGAATGTGCATGTGGAAATTGTAGCTACTGCTTTTCACAACGTGGCCACACCTGCTGCATTGGTAAAAAGATGGGCTAAAAAAACCACGAACCTCAGCATATACGATTATATCAATATTGGTGTATGGAGTAAGGAAGAACCTTTTTTTAACCTCGACCGGTATTTTAAATACCTCCATCACATCAAAAACCTTAACATTAACGGCTTTACTTTTGAGGCTGCCCCTGCAAAATTCTCCTCTGGTATTCTGCAGTATTTTATTTTAAGATACCTTAGTGAACCTTTTGCAGATGTGCAAAAAGAATTTGACAGTTTCTGCCGCAACAGCTTTGGCAAAGCTGCTGCACCAATGGCCAGCATGATGAAAGAATGGTATTTTTCAAACGTTAAATTAGCTACCAATTACGACCAAACTACTTTTCATGAAGATGAACTGGGGCGGTTTTTTACCTACCTGCAGCAGGCCGGCAGTGCCGATAACAGCAATGCAGTGCAGGCAAGACTTAATGAATTAAAAGCCTATACTGTTTATCTTACAAAGCATTTTGAATTCTGGAACGATATTAAACAGTATGATGCAATGCAGAAAAACCCGGCGCTTAGAAAACAGAAAGCGGAAACAATACTTGGTTATACCTGGAAGTTGTACAACAGTATGATTTTTCACAATACCCAGTTAAATGATGTAATGCGTGCTTACTTTCCTGATGATGCCGCTTTTATGGAGCGTTGGGATTACAGCAAAAGCACAGTATTTAACGGTATCAACAAGCCTGTTTCATCGGTGATAGATAATGAATACAAACAGGCCCTGGCTGCTTACCTGCCAAAAGCTACGGCCGATTTTCTTATTACTGATGCCTTTCTGGAAAAAACAGCATTACGTACTCCTGACAGTATAAAATTACGGCTGATTGATGAGGATGCTTTTGCTTACTTCAGGTATTCGCTGGAAGTATACTGCCCTGCACCGGGGAAATTTACTGTACTTTATGATGCAGGAAAAAGTAAAAGACCAAATATCAAAATGCCTTCTGTTGGTTTTGTTTCGTTAATAAGTGATGATTACAGTTTTTATGCCGAAAGCTACATACAACCAGCGAAATCAAAAGGTACAGTTACTTTTAATCTGCCCCAAAAAGGGCATTACCAGCTTATAATTGCGCAAAATAATTCAACCCCCATTTCTATCACTGTTGCTCCGGGTAAAAACCTGCTGTACATCAATAAAAAAATCATCCCGATGAACGGTGTTATGCTGCTGGATGAGCCTGATTATAAATATAAAGCCAACAAGTACCTTGCAGTATATGTACCTGCTGCCAGCGACAGCGTTTACTACAATATGATTTGCTACGACTGTACCAATTACGTGAAATTATATAATTCTGCCGGTAAAATGATGACCTTACATACACAACAGCCAACTGTTCATATAAGTACAAAACCGGCTGCAGCGGACAGAAATAATTTTATATACCTGACAAACGGCCTGTTCCGGTGGACACCTGTGTTTAAAAATGTGCCACCTTATTATTTCTTTTTAAAATTTCCTTTAAAGTAGGGATTTTACAATACCTGGAACTTCAGTTGCGCTTCTTCAGTAACCTCAATCTGTACTTTTTCTTTGTACAGAACAATCGTTCCTGTAACGCATACCTGCTGATCAGCATACCGCTCTTCAGGCTTGTAGCTGAGCTTGCTGCGCAGGTCGCCCCAAATAACAATGGTAAGCGGCTGGTTGGGAAATTTATCGCCCATATTGAGGAATGTGGGTTGCTTTTTGGCACTCTCAAGAAACTTACCGCTGTATATTTTACCACATACAGTTACTTTTTCGCCTATATGTCTGGCTGCATCTTCAGGCTTAATAACCAACTGACCAAAGGCTGTAACAGACAGCAAACAAACAGTAAACAGGAATATTACTTTTTTCATTTATATTTTTTTGAAGAAATAATCAACCGCATTTAAAAAATCCCCCCGGAGAACCGAAGGGACTTAAAGTATAGCCATGAAAAACATACTTGACGTGAATAGGTACCAGGATTACTGATTTGCCCTTTTCTCGTAACGCTTTTTAAACTTATCAATACGACCAGCAGTATCTACCAGTACATTTTTGCCTGTATAGAAGGGATGCGAGGTATTGGAAATCTCCAGTTTTATAACGGGATACTCATTTCCATCATCGAATTTAATTGTTTCTTTTGAATATGCAGTAGAGCGGCTCAAAAATGTATGACCATTACTCATATCCTTAAATACTACGGGCCTGTAACTTTCTGGATGAAGACCTTTTTTCATGATAATCAATGTTTTATGTACGGATTTTGCCGTACTGTATTTAATAATGTGCAAAAGTAGGCATTTTTTGCGAAAAAACTGGTTTCAGCCCCTTTTGGGCAGCAGCCAGTGCAAAAAAATGCCTGAAAACATCGCCTACTTTATCAACTACGCATATTTTCGTATTGCAGGGCAATGCCAAGGTTCCAGCCCTTGCAAGCCTGTATTACTTCCTGCAGGTCGTCAATTTTTTTACCGGTAATCCTCACTATATCATCATTAATGGATGCCTGCACTTTCATCCCGCTGTCTTTTATCAGCTTCACAATCTTTTTGGCATCTTCCTGCTTAATGCCATTGCGTACCATCACTTCCTTTTTGGTAACCTTACCGCTGGGATAAGCCTCTTTGCTCAAATCGTATACTTCTGCTGCCAGCCCCTGCTTCATACTGCGGCTGATGAGTACATCCGTAATCTGTTCAATTTTCATCTCACTGTCAGCCTCCAGGTTCACTTTAAAGTCTTTCTTATTCAGTTCTATCACTACATGGCTGTCTTTAAAATCAAACCTGTTCATGATCTCTTTTTTTACCGTGTTAATGGCATTGTCTAATGTTTGCAGGTCAACCTTACTGGTTATATCAAATGATGGCATAGCTTTATAATTAAATAGTTGAAAAGTTGAAAAAACGAAAACTCTTACAAATATATAAAACCCCTGCTAATTATGAAGTACGAAATAAGAATGCGGAAATGATGAATTTTGAAGTACGAATGGGTAATGCGGGAATGTAAGAATGACAAATGAGGAACTGCGTATCCGCAACTCCTCACCCGCCGTTTAGTTTTTAATAGTCGTTATATCAGAAGCCTTCATTCTTCATTCTTAATTTCCCCCGGATTTCACCCTGCCCTTCTCTTCATCGGCACCACCAATTTTGCGCTTGGGAGCAGCTGCCTTTCCTTTTCCAAAGCGCCAGGTAAAGTTTAATGAAACCTGCCGGCTGTCACGCTGCTGCTTAAACTTTGTATCAATGTAAGCGTATTGAGCCGTACCCGTACCTTTCTGTGTCCATAAAATATCCCTTACACCAAGTTTTACGGTACCTTTGTTTTTTAAAACTGCTTTTGAAACACCCGCATTTAATGCCCCTAATGCGTTGATGACCATTACACCTTCCAGGGCTTTGGTGCGGTAAAAACCACTCAGTTCCGATTTCCAGCCCTTGCCCATATCTATCTGCAGGCTTGCATTCGACTCAACAAAAGAGTTGCTGATGTCCACATTACTGTTGTTGATAAACCCCTTGAAGCGGTTGTTGCTGAGGTGGCTGTACAGGTTTACATTTACTTTTTTGCCCACTGGGAAACCGGCGCTCACTGCAAGGCCTATCTGCTGCTGGCTGGCGATATTGCTTTTTATCACAAATGTTTCTTTGGTGGCTTCATTCTGCTCAAAAATATCGTTGATAAGGTCGGTAGCTTTGTAATAATTCAACGTAGTATTTAAAAAGCCTTTAAAGCTGTGGCTCAGCTCCATATTGTGGCTGAATTGCGGACGCAGATTGGGGTTTCCTGTTTGATACGTGTATTTATCCAGGAAGAAATAAAAAGGATTAAGATCAGCATAATCAGGTCTTTCAATCCTCCTGCCATAATTAAGTGAAAAAGTATTTTTTTCGTTCATTTTATAACTTACATAAGCTGTGGGAAACAATTGAGTATAATTGCGTGTAAACTTATCTCCTGTAGTCAATTGATTACCTTTTGATGTGGTATTTTCAAGTCGCAACCCCATTTGAGCATCCCATTTTTTGCTGAGTGATTTGCATTGTCGGTACATTCAATTTCAGATTGAGCTTAGTAGCAGCTAGGCTGCCACGTAAGTTGAATTTTAAATTATTTGCGACGTATTTAAACGCTTCCGGCATGGCCTCGAGATCGCCCGTGAGTGAT
>JANMDL010000151.1:0-13165 GCA_031376295.1 Chitinophagales bacterium | reverse complement strand
AAAAGGTAATTTGAGTGTACTGAATGACAAGCATAAAGAATTTCTGAAAGATAATAAGGACGGTATCATTTCTTTAATTGAAAGCCAAACCCGGGTATTTCCTGAGATAAAGAAAATCGACAGTAATATACCCTCGCCACTTTCTTTTGCCCAACAAAGTTTGTGGCTTCTCGATAAAATTAATGATGGCAGTTCGCATTATAACCTTACTTCCTCTTTTAAGCTAAAAGGTAAAATAGATTATAATGCACTTAACCAGTCCTTTACAGCTATTCTTGAAAGACATGAAAGTTTACGAAGTGTTTTTTTTGTTAATGGTAATGGAGAACCGGTTCAGAAAGTACAGCCTGTAAATGATTTCAATGTTTCAGTAGAGGCAATAGATGCTTCCGTTGAAAACCTGGACTCTTTTATTTCTGAAAGAATTGCAGATTTCTCGAATAAGATATTTGATTTAACCAGTGATTTATTATTATGTGTCAAATTACTTATAATAAATAGTGAGGAGCATATTCTGATAGTTACCATGCACCATATCGCCTCAGATGGATGGTCTATAGGTATTTTAGTTAAAGAATTTAATATTCTTTACAGTAGTTATCATAATGAGGGAATCAATTCATTGCCTGCTTTGAATATACAGTATGCCGATTATGCATCTTGGCAGAGACAATGGCTGAAAGGAAAAGTGTTAGATGACCAGATAAATTATTGGAAAAATCAGCTTGCAGACTTGCCGGTAATACATAATTTGCCATTAGATTATCCAAGACCACCCATGCAAAGTTTTAACGGCAACACTTATAATTCGTTTGTTGAAAAAGAAACATTACACGCTTTATACAACATATGCAAGGGCGAATCTGCCACCTTATTTATGGGTATTCACGCTTCATTCAGCAGCCTCTTGGCAAGGTATAGTAATGAAAAAGACATTGTAGTGGGCACACCTGTGGCAAACAGGGGAAGGGCCGAAGTGTCTGAGTTGGTTGGTTTTTTTATGAACCTTTTGGTATTAAGATGTGATTTGTCTAAAGGGCAGGGTTTCAGAGAATTACTCAAACAGAGTAAAAAAATGCTGGAAGAATCCTATGAATATCAACAAGTGCCATTCGACAAATTGGTAGACGGGTTAAATGTAAAACGAAATTTGGGTCATACTCCATTATTTCAGGTTTTATTGACCCTTCATAATAACATTCAGGAAGAGGTTTCAATGACAGATGTAGTTTTGGAACCGGTTTATTATAATGGCCCAACTAGTGCTAAGTATGATCTTAGCTTAAATATTGCAGAAAGAGCAGATGGACTTGCCTTTTCCTGGGAATACAATACTGATCTCTTCAAAAGAGAGACTATTGTTCGTATGTCCGAACATTACAATACTTTATTGGTTTCTTTACTTGCTGAACCTGATGAAAATGTTTTTAAAGTAAACATGATAGGTCAAACAGAAGCAGATCGGCTGTACGTGCATTTGAAAGGAGGGGAATTGCTGTTAAGTGATGGTGACAATGCTGTTAATTATTTCTGCCACCAAATAAAAAATAGCCCGGAAGATACGGCAGTGATTAGTAATGATATTTCATATACCTACCGGCAGTTAGGCGAAAAAGTTGATGCCATTGCTCATTTCTTATTAAACAGGGGTGTGCAGAATGGCGATAAAATAGGAATATACTTATTGCGTAATGTCGAATTGGTAGCCGCAATATTTGCTTGCTTTAAAATCGGCGCTGCATATGTTCCGCTAGACCCTGTTTATCCTTCAGATAGAATATGCCAGATAATAAATACAGTAAGGCCCAAGTGTATTGTCACTGTGAATTGTTTAAAAGAACTTTATCTGAAAGGAGTTGCTGATTCAGACTTTGTTTGTTTGGATAAACTTGAATTTCAGTTACTTCACGAAGTTCCGGAAAATTACATCCATGACAATACTGCCTATATAATTTTTACTTCTGGAACAACAGGAAAACCTAAAGGCATTGAGGTGACTCAGGCAAATTTAACTAACCTGTTAAAAGCATTAGATATTTCTTTTGGAAGTAAGGAAAAACAAAGATGGCTTGCTCAAACCAGTATCAATTTTGATATTTCAGTTATAGAACTTATTTGGACCATTTCGAGAGGTCATCTGATTGTATTGCAGCAATCAAATCCGTTTAAATTATTAGCGCATGAAAGATTAGCTCCTGCAAAAAGTATTGATTTCAGTATCATGTTTTTTGGAGCAGATAAAAATAGTGACCATAAGTATGATCTGGTATTAGACGCCGTAAAATATGCGGATGATAATGATTTTACCGCTATCTGGACTCCCGAACGTCACTTTGGTGAATTTGGAGGAGCATTTTCCAGCCCTTCGGTATTAAGTGCGTTTATTTCTGCGATGACTAAAAAAATAAGTATTCGTTCTGGAAGCGTGGTTCTTCCTTTACAGGATACTATCCGGGTGGCAGAAGAATGGTCAATGGTAGATAATTTAAGCAATGGCCGTATTGCAATTAGTGTTGCGTCAGGGTGGCATCCCAATGATTTTGTTTTCTCTAATACAAATTATCGTGAGCGCCATATCGAGATGCGTGAAAAAGTTATTGAACTTAAAAATCTTTGGAAAGGATATCCTGTTGTGAGAAAGAATGGTGTTGGTAAAGATTTTTCAATTACAATAAGACCGAGACCCGTACAGCAGGAATTACCTCTTTGGATTACAGCTGCCGGTAATCCGGAAACTTTTAAATATGCAGGAGAAATTGGTGCAAATATTCTCACCCACATGCTCGGCCAGTCATTAGAGAAGCTGGGGGAGAATATCGCGGTTTACCACCAGGCGCTCAGAGATAGCGGGTTTAATATCGAGGAGAGGAAAGTGACTTTGATGTTGCATACTTATATTGATTCTTCTTATGATACGGCAATCGGTATCAGTGAACAACCTTTTAAAGATTACCTGGGGTCTTCCATGAAATTGATGGAACCTTTAGCCATTGAGCTGGGATTAGATATTAATACACAGGGTGATGAAATTGTGGAAATAGCATATACAAAATTCAGTAAGCAAAATACGTTAATTGGTACACCTGAATCATGCCAGAAAATGCTTTGCAATATCCAGAATATTGGTGTTACCGAAGTGGCCTGTTTAGTTGATTTTGGAGTTGAAAATGAAAAAGTCTTGTCCAGTCTTGAAAAGATTGTACAAACCAAAAATTTATTTCACGCAGAAGTTGAACTTAGTAAGCTCTTGAACATAGATAATCAAAAAACGGAATTGGAGCTTATGCATAGCCATAAAGTGACTCATGTGCAGATGACTCCATCGCAGGCAAAACTAATTGTGGATTTGAATGGCCAGGATAAATTAAGCGAATTATTATCTATTAAGCATTGGTTTATAGGAGGCGAACCGTTAAATCAAAGTTTAATTGATGCACTTACTGATATTACTGATGCTAAGTTATATAATATGTATGGGCCTACTGAAACTACAGTATGGTCAGCATGGAGAGAGATTGGCGATAGAGATTTTAATATAGGTAAACCTGTACTCAATACCAATTTATTGCTTTTGAATGAATGTGAACAGCAGGTTCCGGTAGGCGTTGTTGGTGAGTTGTACATAGGGGGATTAGGTGTGGCAAAGGGATATTATAATGATAGCGAACTGACAAGTAAAAGTTTTAAAGAAATAACCAACGCCTATTCGGGTACAGGCCGGTTCTACCGGACTGGCGATTTGATGAAAATGACTCAGAAAGGATCATTTGAATATATTGGCAGAAAAGATAACCAGGTAAAACTGAACGGGTATCGCATTGAGCTTGAAGAAATAGAAAATATAATTGCCCAAATACCGGGTGTTAAAAATTGTAAAGTGCTGCCAGTAACAGAAGGCAGCACAAACTGCCTCTCGGCATATGTAGTTAAAGAAGACATTGTTTATGGCGAGTATAAAGAACTGCCTGCTGAAGAACAAGCCAAACCTTTTTATTTTGCCGATGGTAGTATAATTTACCATCAGTCCGACCGGCAATTGGCTGCGTTGTATCAGGAAATATTCGAAAATGCAATATATTTTAAGCACAACATAACTATACCGGAAAACGCTTTAGTTTTCGATGTAGGGGCTAATATTGGAGGATTTAGCATTGATGTAAGTCAAAGACATCCCGGAGCAACAATTATTGCTTTTGAGCCGATTCCGCAAATCTTTTCAGCGCTTCAACAAAACTATGAGCATCGCCAAATAAAGGGCCGTATTTTAAACTATGGTGTTTCGAATAAAAAAGAAAGCGCAACTTTTCACTATTACCCGGATATGTCTGGCATGTCTGGCAGGTTTACGGAAAAGGAAACAATAATTAATGCTGTTGGCAAATATATGGAATATGATAAAGCCGCAATGGCAAACGATGCCAGGTATGATACAGGGGAAGATGAAAAAATTATAAAATCTTTTTATGATACCATTGATGGAAAAAATGACTTATCGGATGAATTCAGAACTTATCTTACCTCTTTATATGATACTGTAGAACTGGAGTGTCAGCTAACAACCATATCCGATGTGATAGATGATCTGAAAGTACAATCAATTGATTTATTGAAAATAGATGTGGAAAAGAGTGAATGTCTTGTGTTTGAAGGTATTCGAAACGAACACTGGCCAATGATTCACCAGGTTGTTGTTGAAGTAGATGGAGATCACCACCTGGATATCATACAGAACTTGCTCAGTAAAAAAGGCTACGATGTGGTAGTTGACGAATTGGTGATGAGTGATGCGGAAATGCCCAGCAACGATAACACCTATATACTTTATGCAAAGAATGAAAAGTATAGCAGGAAAGAAAATAGTAGCACCGTTCAAATATTTGAAACGCCGGTTTACGAATCATCTATCAGGGATTTTTTGAAAAAGAGGCTGCCTGAATACATGATTCCTAAGAATATTGCTTTTGTGCCTGCTATTCCTTTAATGGAGAATGGCAAAGTGGATATGGTTAAGTTGAAGCAGATAAAACCACAGGAGATTACAGCAGGTAATGATGTCGCAAAACTTAATGGCAAAGTTGAAATGGATATTTATCACATTTGGTGTGAGGTGTTAAAAAAAGAAAGTATCCCTTATCATGTCAGCATTTTTGAAGCAGGTGGAAATTCTATTGAGGTGGTTTTGTTGCACAATAAGCTTCAGAAGAAATTTAATGCTGAATTTTCATTAATTGAACTGTTTCGTAATCCGACAATTGCTCAGCAGGCAAAATTGATACAGAACGCGGGCAATTCAGGAAGCGAAGAAGTTAAAAAAGCTATCAATAAAGGCACTTCAAGAAGAAATGCCCGTACTAACAGGGTTAATTAAAAAATCAAAAGCTGAATAAATGGAAAAAACGCACGAATACGATATAGCTGTTATAGGTATGGCCGGCCGCTTTCCATGTGCAAAGAATATTGCTGAATATTGGCAAAACCTTGCAGATGGGATCAACTGCATTACTAAAACGGATGAAGAATTGCTTCCTGCTTCCGGATTTTCTGTTAATGCACTCAACAATAAACGTTTTGTTAATGCCAGTGCAAAGCTTGATGATGCAAAGTATTTTGATGCAGATTTCTTTAGGTTGTCAAATATAGAGGCCACGCATATGGATCCTCAAATCAGGCTGCTGTTACAAACAAGCTGGCATGCTATTGAAGATGCTGGTTACGATGTATCAAGAAACAATGTATCAATAGGGAACTTTTGTGGGATGTCTGCAAACTCATACTTGTTAAAGGTTTTACATACAAATGCGTACACAGAGCAGATAGATTCTTTGTTATACAGGATATTAAATGATAAAGATTTTTTGGCAACATGGATTTCTTATAAGCTTAATTTGACCGGGCCGGCAATGAGTGTGCAAACAGCATGTTCAACTTCATTATTGGCGGTTCATTTAGCTTGCCAGAGCTTGTTAAACCGTGAATGTGAATTGGCATTGGCGGGTGGCGTGTCCTACGATTCAAATGAGGCCCCGGGTTATTTTTATACGCCTGAATCAATTTATTCTAAGGATGGGGTTTGCCGCCCTTTTGATAGTAATGCAAGTGGTACGGTAAATGGCGATGGTGTTTGCGCTATAGTGTTAAAAAGGGCAACCGAGGCAATTAAGGACAAAGACCATATTTACGCTTTAATTAAAGGTACTGCTACCAATAATGACGGGGCAAACAAGCAAGGATATACAACACCAAGTGTTAACCTTCAACGGGATGTTATACTTGAAGCCGCGTCGGTAGCAGATATCAATCCTGAATCTATAGGTATGATAGAAGCACATGGTACAGGCACTTTAATTGGAGACCCTATTGAAGTAACTGCACTTACCGAAGCATTTCGTGAATATTCGGACAAGGTTCAGTATTGTGCAATCGGATCAGTAAAAGGTAATATCGGGCATTTAGATGCAGCGGCAGGCATAGCTTCACTTATTAAGGCTGCGTTATGCGTTAATAAAGGGTTTCTGGTACCCAGTATTAATTGTTCAACAGCTAATCCGGCATTACAGTTAAATACATCGCCTTTTTATGTGAGTAAAAGCACTTCGCCATGGCCAAAAAATTTTGATATTCGAAGAGCAGGTATTAGTTCTTTAGGTGTTGGGGGAAGTAATGTACACGTGATAATTGAGCAACCACCAATAGTAGCCGGTGAACAATACGAAAAACGCCCCTATGTAGTTACATTGTCGTCATTGAATAAACAAAACCTGCATTTACAAAAGAAACAACTATCCGGGCACATCCATGCTAATCCGGAATTGGCACTTGCAGATATAGAATTTACAAGCCTATATGGAAGAAAGCTAATGCCTTACCGGTTTAGTGTTGTTTGCAACAACCGGGACGAATTAATTGCTCAATTGAATGGAACGAAGAATGAAGGATGTTATGAAGGATATGGCGACATCTCCCAAAGCGTATTTATGTTCCCGGGTCAAGGCAGCCAGTATGCTAATATGGCTGCTGGATTATACCACGAAAATAAAGCCTTCAGGATCGATATGGATTATTGCCTGGAGTATTTGCAAACACTTACGCACGTAAACTTTAAAAGCATCATTTTTTCAGATAACAGCGATTTATTGGATAAAACCCAGTACACACAGGTATGCTTGTTTATTGTGGAATATTGCCTTGCTAAAGCACTGATGAGGGCGGGTATTAAGCCGAATGCTATTGTTGGTCATAGCCTGGGCGAATATGTGGCAGCTTGCATGGTGGGTTGCATTACATTAGAAGATGCCATACTGCTTGTTTACCATCGGGGAAGATTAATGGGTACGATGTCTGAAGGTGCCATGCTTTTGGTAAGGGCTACAGAGAAAGTACTAACCCCCTTACTATTAAATTCAATAGCTATTTGCGCTTTTAATGCTGATGATATTCTTGTTGCAGGAGGGGCTACAGAAGATATTAATGAGCAAGCTGATTTATTAACATCAAATAATATTGAGTGTAAAAGATTAAGAGTGTCTCATGCCTATCACACAAAAATGATGAATAATGTATTGGAAGAGTATAGTGAAATTTTATCCCATGTTGAGTTTAAGGATTTTGATGCTATGATATTTTCTACCTATACAGGTGATTTGGTAAAGCCAGAATTCTTTTCTTCTAAAAATTACTGGTTGAATCAAATAACTCACCCGGTCAGGTTTTCCCATGCGGTAAAGAATGTGGCTGCTTGCTTTTCAAACCCGGTGTTTATTGAAATTGGGCCGGGAAATGGGCTGTCTTCTTTTATTCAATCTATATCTGGCCACGAGGGTAATACGGTTAATTTGCTTCCTAAACCATCTGATAAGAATAATGCGCTGCATACCTTCTATGAAGCTGCCGCACTTCTTTGTGTAAAAGGGGTAGTATTTGATTTGCCTGAGACTCACGAGGGCAGGAGAGTCCATATGCCGGGGTACATCTTTTCAAAAAACAGGTTTTGGAAACCGCAAATTGACGTTCGGTATGAAAACTTTAACGAAGTAAAAGATTCATACCACCATATTAACGGGCAATATGAAAACGACAGGCTAAGATCTTCAATTGAAATAAAGCTTGCCCATAACAGTAAAGTCTCCGATGAATTATTAAATGAGTTGAACAAGCTGAATGCTCACTATATAAATGATGTTAAAATTCTTTTTTCTTCTGAAGAAACGATAAATAATAAAATTGAAGTATTATATAACGAGGTTCAGGCGAGTAGCAAAGAAGCTTTGGCAGATTTTGTAAAATCCAATGAACAGAGAAATGTGGGCAATGTATTTGCAGCGCCAGTAACAATAACTGAAAAGATAATTGCAAAATATTGGAGTCATGCCCTGGGTTACCATCCTGCTGGAATACTGGATAATTATTTTGAAGCAGGCGGAAATTCTTTATTAGCCACAAAACTGCTAACTCAATTGTCGGATGAGTTTGAAGTTGTTTTATCTTTTAAGGAGCTTTCTGAAAGCCAGTCAATAAAAGAACTGGCCATACTCGTTGAATCGAAAAAGAAAGCACTTGACCTGGTTGGCGTTATGGAAATTGATAATAATGACAATTGTATTGAGCTATGAGTATAGAAGCTTTGTTGCAGGAGTTAGCTGCGAATAATGTCAAGCTTTCCGTTAAAGACGGGAAATTGGTTTGCCAATTACCTGAAGGAGGTATTGATGGCGATTTGATGAACAAGCTGAAGCAATTTAAAGATGAAATTATACAGTTTATACTGGATACCTGTAAAAGTAAATTTATCAGGTCGCCAATCAAAAAGCAATCGACGAATGCTTTGGCTAAGCCAGTTTCACATGCACAGCAACGTTTATGGGTTTTAGATCAGATAGAAGGAAGTAAGCATTATAGCATCCTGAACGGGCTGTTATTAACAGGCGATTTGGATACTGGGCTATTCCAAAAAGTATTCGACACAACCCTTGCACGGCATGAAGTATTGAGAACAACGTATAATTTGGATGAACGGGGGAATTTGTATCAGGAAGTTCAGCCTTTCCGGCCTATGGAAATAACAATGAAAGATTTGCGGAATTCCAGTACAGAGGAACAGGGTATTATAATAGAAAAACTTCAGTTGGAAGAATATAAATACACTTTCAACTTGAAAAAAGATGTGATGATTCGGGTGGTGCTGATTCAAATTAAGGATGCTGAATTTGTTGTGCTGGTAAATATGCATCACATTGCCACAGATGGTTGGTCAATAGGTATATTGATCAGAGAATTTAATGCATTATATACGGCGTTTCATCAGGGAAGGCGCTGCCCTCTGGACGGGCTGGATATTCAATATTCGGATTATGCTTATTGGCAGCACGAGACGCTTAGAGGTGAAAAATTAGATGAATTGAAACGCTACTGGTTGAATCAGTTATCTGATTTGCCGCCTGTACACAGCCTGCCCCTTGATTATATAAGACCAAAAACACAAACCTTCGCAGGCGATACTATTTTTTTACAAATTGGTATAAATGAATTAAACAGTTTAAAGCGGATATGTGACCAGGAAGGGGCTACCTTATTTGCCGGTTTGTACACAATTTTTGCGATTTTGCTGGCAAGATATAGTAATGAAAGGGATATAGTAATAGGCACACCTGTTGCAAACAGGGAGCAACCAGAAATTGAAAACTTAATCGGCTTGTTTGTAAACATGCTGTTACTCCGTAGCAATGTATCCCGAAATGCAGGTTTTATGGAATTGCTTCACCAGAATAAGCAAATGTTATATGGTGCTTTTTCACACCAGCAGATGCCTTTCGATATGTTAGTATCGGAGTTACGGCCATTGCGGGAGGTAAGTTACAGTTCCCTTTTTCAGATAATGTTTGTTCTCCAGAATAATGAAAAAGCAAAACTGGAATTGCCTGATTTGACTTTAATGCAGATAGAACAATCAAAGCCATTTGCAATGTACGATCTGACCCTGACTGTTAATGAAAACGATAATGGCTTAATGTTGGGGTGGGAGTATAACACGGCTATTTTTAAGAGCCTTACTATCCAAAGGATGGCCAATCATTTTGAGCAGTTATTTAAATCTCTGGTACAATTTCCACACGAAAGTGTGATGAAGGTAAATATGATGAGCGACAATGAAAAGGCTGATTTGACTTATAGCTGGAACCAGACGGAAACAGATTATCCCAAAAATAAAACTGTAATTGATCTGCTGGATGAACAGGTGAAGGCAACGCCGGATCATATAGCAATTAAATTCGGGGAAAAGCAATATACGTATCTTCAGTTTAACCATTTGGCTAATCAGTTTGCTGATTATTTAATAAAGAATTACGCACTAACAGCCAACGATTTAGTTGCGGTGCAATTGGAAAGAAGCGAAAAAATGCCCCTGGCTATTATTTCGATATTAAAGGCGGGTGCTGCCTTTGTTCCAGTTGCAACTGACTACCTGGCCGATAGGGTAAACTATATTTTACATGATACAAAAACTAAACTACTGATAGATGACAGGGAAGTAGAAAAATTTTTCTCGGTAAGGGAAATGTATTCTGCAGAAAGCATATCCCTTAAGCCTGTTCCTGGCGATTTGGCTTATTGTATCTATACTTCTGGGTCAACAGGAGTACCCAAAGGAGTGTTAAATCAACATGCAGGGTTATTTAACAGGCTGCTTTGGATGAAGGAGTATTTGAATCCTGAGGGGAATGAAATTTATTTACAAAAAACGCCATATACGTTTGATGTTTCTGTATGGGAGTTTTTGCTTCCTGTTATTTCTGGCGGCACATTAATTGTTTCAAATCCGGAAGGGCATAAAGATCCTGAATACCTGATAGAATTGATAAGAAAAGAAAAGATTAGCATCATACATTTTGTTCCTTCTATGTTAAGTGTTTTCCTGCAATTTGCCAGTGATAAAGATGTATCTGACCTCAGGCATATAATATGTAGTGGTGAGGAACTGCTTCCTGGTATGGTAGCACAAAGCCGGATAAAATTTCCACAAACCAGAATTCATAATTTTTATGGGCCTACTGAAGCTGCCATAGACGTAACTGCTATCGATTTAACTGAATTGGATGTTTCTAATGGAGTATCAATTGGAAGGCCTGTTGCAAATACAAGAATTTACATTGTTGATGATGAGCTTAATCTGCTGCCGGCAAAAATTCCGGGCGAATTATTAATTTCAGGGATTCAGGTAGCCAGGAGTTACCTCAATCTGAAAGAACTGACAAATGAAAAATTTATTCAGGACCCATTTATTCCTGGTGAAAGGGTGTACAGAACAGGTGATATTGCTTTATGGGAAGAAAGTGGAACAATAAAATATTTGGGAAGAAAAGACAGTCAGGTTAAAATAAGAGGAAATAGAATTGAGTTAGGCGCAATAACTGCCAATTTATTGTTAAAGCCAGGTATAAAGGAGGCGGCCGTTACTGTGTATAAAAAAGAGTATGCAGAACATGAATTAGTAGCTTATGTGGTTGCTGATGAAATTCAGAATACAACAGCCTTGCGAAAGTTCTTATCCACAAAAATACCAGACTATGAAATTCCTTCATACTTTATTCAACTGGATAAAATGCCACTATCGGCAAATGGTAAAGTTGATATAAAGTCTTTACCCAGCCCGGAGCATAACAAATTGTCAACCGCAATTGAATATACACCGCCAAAAAATGATATAGAAGAAAAATTAGTGAAAATTTTTGCCAACGAGCTTGGCAGAAATGTTAAAGAAATAGGGGTTCATGATAACTTCTTTGATTTAGGAGCAAATTCCATTAATTTGATCAGAATACTGAATGAACTTAATAAAGAGTTTGGAACGGATTTAAAACCCGTTCTGTTGTTTCAGTACACCACCATAAAAGTATTAGTGGAAAATATGTTTGATGACACTTTTAAAGACAGAGAGGAGGAAGATGACAATACTCTTTCAGATGAAATTGACAGTTTGATGGATATTATGGAGGAATAGGTGAATTGGTTTTCTAATGAACAACTGCATATGATTGTGAGTAAAAAAATATTGTATCCCAGTCGTACAGGTTTACAAAATGGTTAAGAGAACCTGGTATTAATATGCTACTTTAAGCTAATGAAAACATTTTACGGATTTTAGTTGTGCAAAGAAAATCAGGATGCAGGTGGTGCTTTTTTGTTTTGAGAAAGCCTGCTCTGATTGCAAAACCTGCTATGTTGAATAAACTGATTTTCAAAGAATATAATTTATTAAATTACATTAAGAGTGATCTCTGTAAACAATAACGAAGCAAAGCGGGACCAAAGGAAAAAGGATATTGCTATTATCGGGTTGTCTGGAAGATTTTCCCGGTCAGGTGATATAAGCACTCTTTGGGATAATTTGATAAAGGGGAAAGAATTAACTTATTTGCCTGGCGCTGATGAACTTAGAAGCGCAGGGGTAAGCGAAACATTGATTCAAAACCCAAAGTACATTGTTTCAAAATCACTTATAGATAATCCTGAGAGTTTTGATTATTCTTTTTTTGGCTATTCCAAAGATGAGGCAGAGTTAATGAATCCGCAAACCAGGTTGATGCATGAGCAGGTATGGTTGGCATTAGAAGACGCTGGCTGTAACCCGCATGAGTATAAGGGTAAAATTGGACTCTTCTTAGCTGCGTCTGATGATTTAAACTGGAGAGCGCATGCATTGATCAACCCAAATGCTCAGGTAGGTGAATTTATGGCTACACGATTAGCTAATAAGTCGTTCATAAGCACGCTTATTTCATATAATTTGGATTTAAAAGGACCAAGTTATTATATTGATACTGCATGTTCGAGCTCTTTGGCTTCTATCCACATTGCTTGCAGGAATTTATTGCTTAAGGAGTGTTCAATCGCACTAGCCGGGGCTGCCTGTTTAATTACAAACGATGATAAAGATATCGGGTACCTGCATGAAGAAGGGATGGTTTTTTCAAAAGATGGGCATTGCAGGGCTTTTGACAAAGATTCCACTGGCACCTTTTTTGGTGAAGGGGTTGCAGTAATTGCATTAAAAAGACTGGAAGATGCCTTACAGGACAAAGATCATATTTATGCTGTTATAAAAGGAACTGCAGTTAACAACGACGGGAGCAGAAAAGTTGGCTATACCGCCCCAAGTGTATTAGGACAG
>JANMDL010000136.1:0-2447 GCA_031376295.1 Chitinophagales bacterium | reverse complement strand
CGCTCCCCCCGCCCCCCACGGAGCCTACTTAGGCCGCTTCGCCCGAGCAGCTTCGCGCATCTCAGCCAACGACATCTTTGGTTTGCGTGCAACGGTCGCCCCCGTCCCTTGGGACGAGCTCGTTGCATTACGTCGCGAGCGCCGCCTCGAGGCGATCGATTCGGCAACCGACACAGCTCCACTCATCGCCGCCCCGACTCCCGCCAGAATGAGAGCGTCAAAAAAGTGATTGTCCCGGTTCGGCTTGCGTTGCCACTCAAGCAGCGTGCGGCCGTGCCCACTGGTCTCGGTCGGGTACTCGGCCGACAGATTGTCGGCTAACATGCGAAGCCTCGCCGGTGAGGCCTTGAAGAGCTCCCAGCAGCCTGGCGATTCTGCCTCGACTGCGAACGATTCGGCTACGAACGTCTTCCAGCGGTTTGTGTCGACGATTACATGGCGGGCCCCGCGAACTCGTTTCGTCGGTGGGATCCGATAGCCAAATCCGAACCGCTCCCCCTTTTGCTGCTTGAGCGTATCCCATGGTTTCGACTTGGCACCGACGCCTAGCCCCTTCGACGGCATCAAGTCGATCTTGAGCCCGCCATTGCAAGCACGATAAACCGCCTCGGTTCGGTAGCCACTGTCGACCAATCCTCTCGATATCGGAATCACGGTCCCGTCGTCGCGTTTGAACTGTCTCGCTGCGAGCTCGGCGGTGAGTGTGCCGATCGCGGCAATAAGAGCCTCGGCGGGACGTGCAATCTTGGTCGCTCGGACGTAACTGCGATCGCATTGGTCAAGCGTAGTGTAGTCGACCCCTTGGTCGGGCCAGATTCCATAATCGACCACCAGGCCTCGGAACTCTTGCGATGATGCCAGCAGACACCACCAGAGCGTGGTCTCTTGTACGTCGATACCAAGTGTCAGCCACTCAGTCCAATCGGGCAGCTCGCCTCGCTTGTGTGTCTTGAGCGTTCGCAAGCAGTACTCATCCGACGTGAGGACCTTGATCGACGTCGACGCGATGACGGTCGGCTTGGGTTCGTTGTTGTATTCGGCATCGAACGTATCGGAATTGTCAGCTCGCAAACCATACGCATGTTGGATGGCCGATAATTCGTGATCGAAGTATCGAGCGGCCCAGCCGACTTTGGTACCGGCATCCATTTCCTTGCGGTTCTTCTTGTAGAACGCGGTCGCTTTGGGATGTTGGTCGTCGCCGGTGTCGATCTCCTCTGCTCGGATCTCGAGATACTTGTCCCAGAGCGGAGACTCGGACCATTTGTAGACCATCCTACATCGTCGGCCGTGCCACTTGGGGGACAGCTTTTGATTGAGCATGCGGTCGGACGCGTCACCCTCGCAAATCACTGTGACAGCGGCAAAGCCTGAGATGTGCTCGCCAGGCCCAGCCAGGCCAAGTACTGCGCCACGGATGACTCGCTCGCGTTTCGCGCATTCCAACCCCGAGCGTGCGCTGATATCGGTTTGTGGATCGTTGATCAGCACGAAGTCGGGACGCAGCGTCTTGCCATCGGCCGTGACCTTTTGCATGCCTCGAATTCGGCCCAGGATCCCACTGCAGCGGAACGTCGCACCGGACGCTTTGGAGCCCACGATGGTCGGAAATATCAGCTCGCGTTTCTTCCAGGTCATAAGCGTGCGATCACCGAGAGACGTCTGCGCGTTGGCACGCTGCGTGATACCCTCGAGGGCTCGAATCGGAATTGCGATCTCCGGAAAGTCCTCCAGCAATAGCGGATTGGTTTCCCATTCGATCTTGACCGCGTCGAGCGACTCTTCGGCCGCTGTGCCGTCCGCCTCGATCAATGCGAGAAATCGACGATGAGCATAGGACAACGCCCAGTTGCCAGCTCGGATAAGGATCGTCGTCTTGCCAGATCCGCGAGACATGGCGATCGCCTCAAGTCCTCCGTCGAGAGTCTTAGCCTCGATCGACTTGAGAATAGACTCATGATCTTCAGAAAATGGGAGGGGGAAGCTGGGGGCGTAGTACGTCAGCAAGTACTTGCGGAGATCTCGCTCGCATGCCTTTCGGCGTTGCCAATTCTTGGGCCGTGGGATCTTGCCGATATCGCGAGCATCGGTCGTTTCCTCGCGTGCCTTGTTGGCAACACGGCGTTTGTGGTCTTGGTAGCTCATCCCTTGACGTTAGGGTGAGCGGTACCAGGGGCCAAAAGTTAGATACTAGATTGCAAGCGGGTTAGCCCGATTGCGTTTGCGGCTATCTTTTCAGGGCAGGGTTTTTATTAGAACCAAACTCACGTAAGAGTTGGAAACGACGTGCCTGAATCTCTCGAAGCCTAGCTCGTCTCGGTTCACCGACTGCCCATCTGCGCGCAATGAGGTCATCCATGTCCTTCCCCGCTTTGGCTGTGTCCTTATCTTCCCCTTGGGCATCCAGTATCCTTCGACACTCTGCCACTACATCCAGGCTTTTGTAG
>JANMDL010000131.1:0-1926 GCA_031376295.1 Chitinophagales bacterium | reverse complement strand
CATCGGGCAAAACTGGATTGTTAGCCAGAACCTGAATTTTGAATTTAACTACAAAGGCTGGCTGGAACTGGGTACCGGCATTGGCTTCAGCCTGAATGATGTGCATTACAAAAACCCCGGCGGCAGCGCAGTACAGGGCCTGCCAAATACCAGCAGCAATGCCTGGACATTAAGCACCAATGCCAGCGTGGATATACCAAAAGGCTGGGTATTGCGGTACGACTTTGACTATACAATTAACAACGGTATTGCCAGCAGCATCAACAGAAACCTGGCCATCATGAACGGCTCAGTAGAAAAACAGGTGTTCAAAAAGAAAAATGGCATCATCAAACTGGCAGCATTCGACCTGTTTAACCAAAACACCAATGTAAACCGCAGCGTAAATGCCAACGCCATTACAGATACACGCAGCAACCGATTAACAAGATATTTCCTGCTTACCCTCACCTACCGGCTGCAGAAATTCCAGGGCAAACAACCGCAGAGCAGCCGGCCTGGTGGTATGATGCGGATGATGGGAGGAGGATAAGTCACTAACCAAAATTTTCCTGAACGGGTTGCTTTTGCAGCCCGTTTTTTGTGCCGGTTCACTATTATTTGATGCATTATTCAATAACCCCAGCTATCGCCTTAAAAAAAGAAAGGGCACAACGCTCCCGAAACGGGAACGGTAATCTCAAAAAAACAGGAAAAAAACCACAAAAAAACAGGGTTTTTCCTGTTAGCAGATAGCCCCCATCCAGCTACATTTGCAGCGTGAAGATGACAAAAGCCGTTGTGAACCGGCACCCTTTTATAAGTTCTTAGAAAATTAGACCCTGTGCAAATTGTAAAGTATGGCCCCGCTACCGGGCCTTTTTTTATGCCCTGAAGGCTGCATTTCACCGATAATGGCTATCTAACCATATCTGGTAGTATTTTTTTAACCTAAATCAGTTAATTTTATAACCTAATTAAGCGATATGCAACTTAAGATGACAAGATTGATGAAATATATGGCCCTGGCGGTGTTTTTCACTATGCCTTTTTTTGCCGGTGCCCAGGTAAATGCTGTTGAGTTTGGAAGAAACAGGTTACAGTTTAAGAAATTCAAGTGGCAATACTATCAAACCAAAAATTTTAACGTTTATTTTAACGAAAACGGGCAGGAACTTGCCAAGTATGTAGCACAAGTAGCTGAAAAAGAGCTGCCTTCTATTGAAAATGATGCAGAATACAGCCTGCAGCGCAGGGCGAATATAGTGGTGTACAACCATTATTCGGATATGCAGCAGAGCAATATCGGGCTTGACCAGGGTTGGCAAACTTCCAGCGGCGTTACCCGGCTGGTAAACAACAAAATGGTGGTATATTTTGATGCCGACCACCAGCACCTGCGCAGGCAGGTACGCCAGGGCATAGCAAGGATTATCACCGATAACGATCTTTTTGGTGAAGACATAGGCGAAATTGCCGGCAACCAGGCCCTGCTTGATTTGCCCAAATGGATGACCGACGGTTATATTGCCTACCTCGGCGAAAACTGGAGTACTGACCTGGATGACGAATTAAAAAACCAGATTCTTAGCGGTGATTATACAAAATTTAACCAGTTGGCTTTTGATTTTCCATTACTTGCAGGACACGCATTTTGGTATTACATTGAAGAGCGCTACAAAAAAGAAAGTGTACGCAAACTGCTCTATCTGTCAAAAGTGTATAAAAACCTCAATAAAGCCTGTATGCAGGTTTGCAAAAAGAAACTAAAAACGGTGCTGTCAGAATTTATGGACTGGAACGGCGGTAAATACGATGATGATATCAGCAAAAGAAGGGGCTACCCAAAGGGCAATCTCATAGAATCTTTTGAAATTACCAAGCGCAAGGACTATTACCGTTTTAATGTAAATCCAAATAAAAGGAATTACTCTTATGTGGTAACAC
>JANMDL010000116.1:0-1529 GCA_031376295.1 Chitinophagales bacterium | reverse complement strand
GAAAACATTGCGGTACGGTATCGCCATGAATTTACGACGACTACGTCAGATCAGGTGGATTACGTAGCGATTTCGCCAGTGCAAATTATTTCGGTAGCAACCTCGTTGATTCCATTCTTAGAACACGATGATGCCAACCGAGCACTAATGGGTTCTAACATGCAACGCCAAGCAGTGCCTTTACTGCGACCAGAGCGTCCGCTAGTGGGAACTGGTTTGGAAGTACAAGCCGCCCGTGACTCTGGGATGGTTGTAGTTTCTTTGACTGCGGGCCAAGTCAGCTACGTAGACTCCGAAAATATTGTGGTCACAGATCTTGAGGGCGAGAAACACTCTTATGAGCTACAGCGCTACCATCGATCGAACCAAGAGACCTGTCTGCACCAAAAGCCTTTGGTAAACCACGGTGAGCGGGTGCAAGTTGGCCAAGTCTTAGCCGATGGCTCGGCCACTGAAGGTGGTGAGCTGGCCTTGGGTCAAAACGTCCTGGTGGCCTACATGCCCTGGGAAGGTTACAACTACGAGGATGCGATCTTGATCAGTGAGAAGCTGGTGTCCCAAGATTTCTATACCAGTATCCACATCGAGAAATTTGAAATCGAGGCCCGCCAGACCAAACTGGGGCCAGAAGAAATCACCAGAGAAATTCCCAACGTCAGTGAAGAATCGGTGCGCCAACTAGATGAAACCGGCATCATCCGCAAGGGTGCCTGGGTAGAATCTGGCGATATTTTAGTCGGCAAGGTCACACCTAAAGGTGAATCAGATCAGCCCCCAGAAGAAAAACTGTTACGCGCTATTTTCGGCGAAAAAGCGCGAGATGTAAGGGATAACTCCCTGCGAGTACCAAACGGTGAAAAAGGCCGAGTGGTGGACGTGCGGGTGTTCACCAGAGAACAAGGCGATGAGTTGCCCCCTGGTGCCAACATGGTGGTCAGAATCTATGTGGCGCAAAAGCGCAAGATTCAAGTCGGCGACAAAATGGCTGGTCGTCACGGCAACAAGGGAATTATTTCCCGGATTCTGCCGATCGAAGACATGCCTTACTTGCCCGACGGCACCCCGATTGACATCGCCCTCAACCCTTTGGGTGTACCTTCCCGGATGAACGTGGGTCAGGTATTTGAATGTCTGTTGGGTTGGGCTGGTCACAACTTGGGGATGCGCTACAAGGTGACCCCATTTGATGAAATGTACGATAAAGAAGCCTCCCGCTTGACGATTAACAGCAAGCTGAAAGAAGCCGCTGACGAAAACGAAAAGCCTTGGCTGTTTGACCCTGCAGAGCCTGGTAAGACCCAGGTCTACGATGGTCGGACTGGTGAAGCCTTCGATCGACCTGTCACAGTGGGCAAAGCTTACATGCTGAAGCTGGTTCACTTGGTAGATGACAAAATCCACGCTCGTTCTACTGGCCCTTACTCTTTGGTGACGCAACAGCCTTTGGGTGGCAAAGCTCAACAGGGTGGTCAGCGTTTCGGAGAAATGGAAGTATGGGCATTGGAAGCCTTTGGTGCTGCCTATACTCT
>JANMDL010000037.1:0-2667 GCA_031376295.1 Chitinophagales bacterium | reverse complement strand
GAATACCCTCTTCTAAGGCACGTGTTTGGATGGTGTTAAGTCCCACACTCTCCCAGCGTAAAACGACCTAAAAATCCCGCGTTTGTCTCCCAAGCTGGTAATAACCTGATAAAATAAAGCGATAATAAAAGAGCATCAACCATCCAGTAGTTGTTCAAGGCGTTTGGCCTGTTCTTCGTGCCACTCAATATTTTCTGTTTCGAATCCATCGTGGGCTAACATGAAATCAACAGTTTTACGATAATATTGAGCTGCCTTTTCTCTATTCCCTCTGGCTTCGTGAAGTCTTGCCATTCTTTCAAAACCATCCACCTGATCGGGATAAATTTCCAGCAACTGATGACAAACTTCCTCAGCTTTATCAAAATTTTTGGCCTGGATAAGATCAATAACACTGTTTGACAAGTCATCAAGTTCCTGTACTTCTTTGTAGAGTTGTTTCATTTCCTCGTTTTCTTCATCAAATAATTTTTCAACAGTCGGTGTTTCCGCTTTTTTAGACATGGCTGCATTTTTCAGGTCACTTGGAAGGTGGCATTTTTTGTATTTCTTGCCGCTGCCGCAGAAGCAAGGCGCATTTCTACTAATTTTTGCCATTATTTTCACTCATAAAAGAAGGTTACAAATGATAAAACTATTCATCGATGAGAAATGTTGCAAGGGAAGTTCACCCAGACCTAACTGTCCTTTTTGCGATTACGTCATTGTCTGGAAACATACTCGTTACCTAAGAACAGGGACACATTCAAAAATCCCTAAAAACCCACCGGAGTCAAAGATTGTACAACGATATTTGTGTAAGAAACCAGGCTGTGGAAGAACTTTTCCTGTTCTGCCGGAAAACACGCTGCCCTATTGCCGTTTTGGTTTTAATGATTTTCTTTCCATATATGCGCAATATCGAAAAGGATTGAACGCCTATACTATATGGAAAGCATGTCAGTTGATAGGTGTAAGTTTAAGCACGATAGTAAGGTTACTTTCACTTTTTAAGAAAGTGGTGCCTCTGGTGCAAAAGCTGTGTCAGGCATTGGATGGTAAAATACCGAAAGACCTTGATTCAGCAATTCCTTTTCTGGTGAAGAACTATACATGGTTCGGGTTCACCACCCGCTGGTATCACGCTCTCTACCCCGCCCGGCTGTGGGCAAATCTGAACCCACACAATTTATAGCCATGCACTGCCATTCAGGCTGATGTAACTTACCCTCTTTAGTTTTTATTACCTAAAGGAGGCCCAGTGAACGCAGATCTTGAAAAACAACCCGAAGACATCGCCCTCTGGAGATTCGGGATTATAAGCCCGTTGCTCCACCGCGATCCCGTAGGCTTCCCTCTTTACCTAGAGCTTAAAAAACTGGCTCTCAGGGGATTTCTATCTCCATCGGGTCAACTGCTCTATTTCTCTGCAGATACACTCAGGCATTGGCTCTACCTATTCCGCAAAGGGGGGCTTAGCGGGTTGTATATAAAAGAAAGGAAGGACAAAGGCCAAACATCATTACCACTGCCACTTCAAGATGCTATCAAAGACCTTCGGGGTAAACATCCTGCCTGGACCATCAAAAGGATACTTGTGACTTTAAATAACCAAGGTCTGTGGAACGGACGAGTACCCGGTCGCAATTCCATATACCGTTTTACAAAAACCCATAAATTAAACAGGAACCCCGTAAAACCCGCAGAGCCTACCCGAAGCTTTGAATATGAAAATTTCGGGGACCTGTGGGTAGCTGATTTTCTGCATGGACCTAAAGTCAAGGTAGGCCGAGTGGAGAAAAAGGCCTATCTACATGCCATTATAGATGATGCAACCAGATACATCGTACAGGCAAAATTCCATCTCGCCGAAGATACCAGGGCAACTATCAGTGACCTCATGCTTGCCGTGAGGCGTTTTGGTATACCCTCAAAGTTCTACACCGATAATGGCTCGGCTTTTAGAAGTCGTCACCTGGCTCATGTGGCGGCAAAACTTTCGCTTTCACTTCCGCACACACCGGCTTACAGGCCTCAGGGTCGAGGCAAGATTGAGAGGTTTTTCCGGACGGCAAGGGATGGCTTTATTACCGGCAGGCCAAGAACATCTCTGGAAAAACTAAACAGGGAACTTGATGAATGGATTAGCGCTTATAATAACCGCCCTCACTCAAGTCTTGACATGACCCCATTAAATAAAAAGCTAAGCGCCGCTGATTCTACCAGAAATCTGCCATCCATAAATAATATGGATGCTCTTTTTAGAATGGAAGAGATGAAAACTATTTCTTCCAATGGTTGTATACGCATAAAGGGTAATCTCTATGATGTACCCCAGGCACTTCCCGGCCAAAAGGTTAAAATCAGCTACCTGCCCTGGGATATGAGTATCATCTATGTAGGTGATGCTCTGGAGCCCGCAAAATTTCTCGATAAAACCAAAAACGCACATCGGTTCAATAAACCCAATAATAAAAGGAGTAAAAATACATGACAACACAATCCATTTTTAAATATCGCTATCCACCCTTCTCGGATACTTTTGAAGTGAAAGACCTCTACCTGAGTTTGGGGGATAAACTGCTGGTAAAGCGGGCTATTAGCTTTATCTCACAGGGTAAAAGCATGTGCTTCTACGGTAAACCAGGTACCGGCAAAAGCATGTTACTCAAGGCGATAGCTTCACAG
>JANMDL010000002.1:0-1823 GCA_031376295.1 Chitinophagales bacterium | reverse complement strand
CAAAGTCATTATTGCGTCAGTAAGAGCTGCTGGGGTACTTACATCAGGCTCAGAACTTACAGCAAAGATAAGGTTACCTTTACCAAAACCAGAACCATTCTTCTTAAAGAAGATACCTGCTTTCTCAATTGTGCCAGTTGTATTGGTACCGAATAAGACACCGATCGAATCTGTTGTACCGGAAAGATCTCCACCGAATGATGCTACAGTTGTATTATCAGCACCAGTAACGGTAAACCGTCTACTTGGATTTGTATTATTGATACCAATATTTCCACTTGCATTAACGGTAAATGCGGTTTGTGAAGTGGTTGCATATGTTCCTGCAGATGAGGTAGCGAAGTAAAGATTACCCCCTGCATTTCTCATGGTCCAGATGTTTGAAGTCAGTGATGCATCAGAGAGAGCAAGTTGTGGTCGTGTTGATGAAGAGATTTGTAATGCCCATGCTGGAGTTGAGGTACCGATACCTACTCCGATATTGTTACCAGAGTTTGGATTGATACTGGTGAATGAGTTGGTACTGGTTGCCCATTTACTGTCATTGTTTGTTAAGTAATCTGTTCCTGCTACTGCTCCGATGACAGAACCATTTGCATCAGTTTTGAGGAGTTTTGAGATGATACCGGTGATGGCAAGACCAGTGGTTGAAGCTCGAGTAGATACAAAGTTTGTAGTAAAGAGTGATGTGGTGGTGGCGTATGTTCCTGTTGCGTTAAGGAAGGTGAAGTTTTGTAAGGTACTTGATCCTGTAACAGAAAGATTGTTTGCATTAATCTGTCCATTCACATCAAGCGTGAAGAGTGGATTGGTAGTGTTGATACCAACTTTGCCAGAGTTATCAATGATGAAGTTTGTTCCGGTAGATGATCCAACAACAAATTGTGGGCCACTACTTGCAATAGCTGCAGTAGGATTGATTGAGAAGATACCCCATGGAGAAGTACTTCCAATAGAGAGTCTGCTTGCTATGTACTGACTGGTTGTGGTTGCTCCAGTACCGGTTGCATTGAGGAAGGTGAAGTTCTGTAATGTAGTTGAACCAGAGAAGTATGAGTTACCGAGTACTTCAAAGAGTGTTCCATTTGTTGTGGTAGCATTTCCACCAAGTACTAATGCTATGGTAGATCCTCCATTAGGAGATAGGGTGAGACCATTTGAAGATGTTGCAAACTTTGAATTACCATTGGTTAAGTAATCTGTTCCTGCTACTGCTCCGATGACAGAACCATTTGCATCAGTTTTGAGGAGTTTAGAGATGATACCGGTGATAGCAAGACCGGTGGTTGAAGCTCGAGTAGATACAAAGTTTGTAGTAAAGAGTGATGTGGTGGTTGCGTATGTTCCTGTTGCGTTAAGGAAGGTGAAGTTCTGGAGGGTAGAAGAAGCATTTGCAAGAATATTGTTTGCAGTGAGAGTGTTAGTAACCGTGAGATTGTTTCCAATAGTAAATAGTCCATTTGTATCTATGGTAAGTGCTGAAACTGTTGACGTTGCATAGGTTCCAGCAGAAGAAGTTGCGAAATACAGATTACCTCCTGCATTTCTCATGGTCCATATATCTGATGTAAGTGATGCATCAGAGAGAGCAAGTTGTGGTCGTGTTGATGAAGAGATTTGTAATGCCCATGCTGGTGTTGAGGTACCGATACCTACTCCGATATTGTTACCAGAGTTTGGATTGATACTGGTGAATGAATTTGTACTGGTTGCCCACTTGGAGTTTGCGGCAGAACCAGCAGCGCTTAATTGGTCAGCTTCACATTGGAATTGTCCTCCTGTTGTGTACGTTACTTTAAATCCTGTTCCATTACATTCGGGAT
>JANMDL010000965.1:0-5951 GCA_031376295.1 Chitinophagales bacterium | reverse complement strand
CGCATCACATTTTTCGTACAGCATCTTTTTACGGATGTGCATGTCCTCCACTACAATCAGCTCGGTAACGCCATCGTGTGCATGCTCCCACTCCAGCAGCAGTTGAGGGATGATGCCGGTAACCTTGCCACCTTTTTCCAGCACCGCATTGGCTACTTCACCCATAATGCCCTTGTTGCCCCCGCCATAAATCAGCTCAATGCCATGCGCTGCCATAATATGGCCCAATTCAGTTGCATGTGCTTCATACAAAGGATTGACGCCACTTTTACTGCCACAAAAAACTGCTAATGACCGTATCATTTTATGGTTGATTTATTTTAAGGCCGCAAACTACTGAATATATAGGTTTGATTTATGAATATTTAGTTATCTTGGCTGCGTATTTATTGCAGCCGTGCTCGGGCCGTGGTCGTCCCAACAGCCGTCGGGACCACCGACCACAACCAGAACGAGGTGCGCCAATTTCAAATTTGCACATTCTGGCTGTATATTGTATTTTAAAATCTTAAACGATTACCATGTCTCCCGTAGTGTTATTCTCTTTTGTTATCGGCTATTTTTTATTGTTGTTGGGCGTTGCCTGGTTTACATCAAGAGGCAGCGACAACGAATCTTTCTTTATCGGCAACCGCAACAGTAACTGGATGCTGGTGGCCTTTGGCATGATAGGCACCAGCCTTAGCGGGGTGACTTTTGTAAGCGTACCCGGTGGTGTGGCAACCGGAAATTTTTATTATTTTCAGATTGTGCTGGGGTATTTACTGGGCTACATGGTAATTGCGTTTGTATTGATACCGCTGTACTACCGCATGAACCTCACTTCCATTTACACTTACCTGGAAAAGCGGTTTGGTATCAATGCCCACAAAGCCGGCGCTTTCTTTTTTATACTGTCCCGTGTAGTGGGTGCCACTGCCCGTTTGTACCTTGTTATCAGTATTCTGCAGCTATTTATTTTTGATAAGCTGAAGATTCCGTTTGAGGTAACAGCACTGGTAATTCTGCTGCTTATTTTGTTATATACTTTTGAGGGCGGTGTAAAAACGATTATTTACACCGATACGCTGCAAACCACAGGTATGCTGCTTGGCCTGGTGGTTTGTATAATTGTAATTGTAAAAGCAATGGGTATGGATTTTGGCAGCACCCTGTCGCTGATGAACGATAAAGGGTACACCAAAATTTTTAATACCGATGTAAAAGCAGGCTCCTTTTTTCTGAAGCATATTATCGGCGGTATGTTTATTGCCATTGCCATGACGGGCCTCGACCAGGAAATGATGCAGAAGAACATCAGCGTAAAAAACATAAAAGATTCGCAGAAAAATATCATGACTTTTTCTGCCGTGCTGGTAGTGGTAAACCTGTTGTTTTTATTTCTGGGCGGTGTGCTTTACCTGTATGCCAGCACACAAAATATTACTACGGCTCCCGATGATTTGTTTCCCACCATTGCATTAAGCGATGCTTTTAGCGGTACCATCGGCATTATCTTTATCATTGCCCTTATATCCGCTTTATTCCCAAGTGTAGATGGTGCCATTACCTCACTCACCTCCTGCTTTTGCATAGATATTTTAGGACTTAATAAAAAAGAGGGTACCGAAAAACAAAAGAAGCGAACCCGGCTTAAAGTGCATTTTTCGTTTGCCATATTATTTTTTATTATGGTACTTATTTTTAAGGCCATTAACGATAAATTGATCATTGATTTTATCCTGAAATTTGCCGGCATCACTTATGGGCCACTACTGGGGCTGTTCTCCTTTGGTATTTTAACCAAAAGACAATTGAATGATAAACTCATCTGGACGATTTGTATAATCGCCCCTTTACTGGCCCTCGGCCTGGATATGACCAGCAGCCCTGAATGGTATGAAAAGAAGCTGCATATATCACTTGGTTTACAGTCGCTGTCTCAAAATATTTTCAGTGGGTATAAAATTGGTAACGAGTTAATTTTAATAAACGGGATATTCACATTTGTTGGATTATTGTTAATATCTAAAAAAAGCGATAGCAAAGCAAATATTTCACTGTAACTTTACGTTGTAAGTAAGTGCCATTCTATACAATTGATAAGTGTAGGATGGCATTGCTTTTAGGAGAATAAAAAAAAACATATATGAACGGAGAAATTAATGTGGCCAAGCAGCGGAGCTGGAAGGAAAGCCAGGCACACAGCAGTTGGCAGATATTTAAAATAATGGCCGAGTTTGTTGATGGCTTTGAAGCACTCAGCAGGATTGGCCCCTGCATTTCTATTTTTGGTTCGGCACGCACACAGCCCGGTAATAAATATTACGAACTGGCTGTGGATATAGCAAAGCGTTTGTCGGAAGAAGGTTTTGGTATCATCACCGGTGGCGGACCGGGCATTATGGAAGCTGCCAATAAAGGAGCATCTATTGCAGGGGGTAAATCAGTTGGGTTGAATATTGACCTGCCTTTTGAGCAGTACGCCAATCCATATATCGACAGGGACAAATCATTGCAGTTCGATTTTTTCTTTATCCGCAAAGTAATGTTTGTAAAATATGCACAGGGTTTTATCATGATGCCCGGCGGCTTTGGTACCATGGACGAGTTTTTTGAAGTAGCCACACTTATACAAACCAATAAATTCAGGCAAACACCGATGATACTGGTAGGCACGGCTTACTGGGGCGGCTTGTTTAAATGGATGAAGGAAACAATGGGAGAGCAGGAACACAATATCAACCCGGAGGATCTTGACCTGATAAAAATATTTGATACCACAGATGAAGTGGTTACTTATTTGCTCGATTATTATAAAACACGTTCACTGGCGCCAAATTTTTAATGGAAATAATAAACCATAGCGCCGAACAATATGCAGCGCAGTTTACCACTGCTGAAACAGGTATATTGAACCGTGTAAATAAAGATACTGTTGCCACACATGCATTGGCACATATGCTGAGCGGGCATGTACAGGGAACATTGCTGCAGATGCTGAGCAGTATGATACAACCTTTACGCATTCTTGAAGTGGGTACATTTACCGGCTACAGTGCCATCTGCCTTGCAAAGGGCTTGCAGCCAGGCGGAAAGCTGCATACCATTGAATTGCGGGAAGATGATGCAGCCAAAGCTGCTGCGGCTTTTGAAGCGGCAGGTATGCAGGAACTGATTGTGCAGCATATTGGCAATGCGTTGGAGATAATACCGCAACTGGATGAAACATGGGATCTTGTATTTATTGATGCCGATAAACCCGGGTATATTGACTATTACAAGTTAATTTTGTCAAAACTTAAAAGCGGCGGGTTTATCATTGCAGATAATGTACTGTTTCATGGCGAAGTGCTGCAGGAGCCGCTTAAAGGAAAAAATGCAATAGCCATAGATGCCTTTAACCGCTATGTGGCTGCTGATGAAACCGTTGAACAGGTAATACTAACGGTGAGAGACGGATTAATGATTATAAAAAAATTATAGACAATGAAGAAATTACTTTTTTTACTCATGCTGGTGCCTGCTTTATTTGCTGCAGCACAAACCATTACACCAGAGCAGTATATTGAATTGTACAAAGATATTGCCATACGTGAAATGAAGCGCATGGGCGTACCTGCAGCCATTACACTGGCGCAGGGGATTTTAGAAACGGAGCATGGCAACAGTGTGCTGGTTAAAAAATCGAACAACCACTTTGGCATCAAATGCAAATCAAGCTGGACGGCCGGTGGTGTAAGCCATGATGATGATGCACAGGGTGAATGCTTCAGGCAGTATGCCAATGCCGAAGACAGTTACAGGGATCACAGCAATTTTTTACGGGGCAATGGGCGTTACGGGTTTTTATTTAAGCTCGATGTTAAGGATTACAGCGGCTGGGCGTATGGACTGAAAAAAGCAGGTTATGCCACCAACCCCGCTTATCCGCAGATAGTAATCAGGAACATCGAAAAATATAACCTGCAGCAATATACATTGGCAGCAGCAGACGAAGCACCAAAATTCAACAGTGGGCAATACCAGGATGACCCTGAGGAAAAAGAAGCGCCAGTGGTGATTGCAGCAAGAACAACCGAAATAAAAGAATACCAGGATGGTGAAATTGAAACCGGCTTTTCGGCTGCTTACAAAAAGGAGGGCAAAAAAGTTGTTGATGCTGTAAAAGGTACTTCATTGTTAAAAATTGCCGATGCCAATAATATAAGACTGATAAAATTACTGGAGTACAACGGGCTGGAAGATGGCCTGCTGCAACAGGATCAGGTGATTTACTTAGAGCCAAAACCCCTGGCAGCTATAGCCAAGCAAATGATGCACACCGTGCAGCCCAAAGAAGGGTTATACAGTATTTCAAAAAAATATGGTGTTACAGTGCAACAATTAAAAGATTGGAATAGCCTCAATGGCGAAGTGCTGAGTGTGGGGCAGCAACTGGTAGTGAGTAAGTGATGTGATAATTTGATAATGAGCTGATGTGCAAATGTGATAATATGCCAATGTGCAAATGTGAGAATGATGCAATATGCTGATGGCAGAATTCATAACCTATAACTAAAACAACCCGTAACTAAAGTAACAAATTGAAAAGTGGTGAATGGTACACAGAAGGGTTACATAACTTTAAACTTTGAACTTTCAACTAAATACGCATGTCAACAATACAGGTACACGATAAAAAATTTCAACCTTATATCCCGGCAACAGACATAGATGCTAAGATAAAGCAGTTAGCGCAGCAGATAAATACAGACTATGCCGGTAAGCGTCCTTTGTTTATACCAATACTAAACGGAGCTTTTATGTTTGCCTCCGACCTGTTTAAATACATCAACATCGAAGCTGAAATCTGTTTTATAAAACTGGCATCTTATAAGGGTACAAAGTCAAGTGGCAATGTCATCACTTCCATCGGGCTGGATGAGCCATTAAAGGACAGGCATGTGATAATTGTGGAAGATATTGTAGATACTGGTAAAACGCTCTTTGAATTTTTACCCCAGTTGGCTAACCAGCAGCCTGCATCAATGAAAATCGCAGCGCTGTTGCATAAGCCGGAGGCTTTAACGCATCCCTTAGTGATTGATTACCTCGGATTCAGCGTTCCAAACAAGTTCTTACTCGGTTTTGGGCTTGATTACGATGGACTTGGGCGAAACCTCAGCGAAATTTATCAGTTGGTAGAAGACTAAACAGGCAATATTTTACGTTAATATGTTGTCTTTTCATGAAATGTTTGGTATTTTTCGTAATAGAATGTTGTTGAAGCAATTGCTTGTATATCTTATCCTTGTGTTTTTGGTCCCGGGGGCCATGGGGCAATACTATCTTCGGGGCGAAATAGTTGATGAGAAAAAACAACCTGTTCAAAATGTAAAAATACTCCTCCACTCCAGCAGGATGATTTATTACTCTGGTACATCAGGCGGGTTTGGTATTGAAACCCGTACTTTGTATGATTCCCTTACACTTAGCTTAGATGGGTATGAAACCAGGATAGCAGGTATAAAAGCCGATTTGTATCAGAACCTTGAAATAAAACTGCTGCCCTCCAATGCCAACCGTGGCAGGCCAAAAATGATTTCCATCACCAAAGATTTGAAGCAGGCAACCCGTTACAGATGGTATACTGGCGATGAATCATATTTTCAATTGGTAGAGAATGAATATGTTAATGCCAATAAGTTTCCCAATACCGGCTTTTCGCTCAATGTAAACAAAGCATCTTACAGCAATATCCGTCGTTTTTTAAATATGCGCAGCACGGTGCCGCCAGATGCAATACGTACAGAAGAACTGCTCAACTATTTTAACCTTTGTTACAGAGAGCCGGCAGCAAATGAGATATTCCGGCTGGAATCACAACTGACCAATTGCCCATGGAATGATGAAAGGCAACTGATGTTTTTAAATATCAGCGCTAAAAAAGTATCAATTGACCTGATACCCCCAAGTAATTTTGTTTTTTT
>JANMDL010000867.1:0-2549 GCA_031376295.1 Chitinophagales bacterium | reverse complement strand
CTACCTTCTTCAATTTTATTTCAAGCCTTTGTCCGCCTGTACCAGCTATCCTTCCACGAAGCGTCATTCTGTCTGCCGTGTAGGAAACAACTTCGTAGCGGTTATTGTCTACCACATCAGTAGTGCCTATAAATGGATTGGCAGTGCTTCCGGTAATTTTATCCAGTATAATCTCCGGCGGAAAACCCGCCTTACCAAGTACTTTAAAGTTTTTTGCATTGGCCTTTTGTGCCTGGCAACTAAAGCCTGCCTGCGCATCAAAAGTTTGCCCGTTGGCATCATACTCAAACCTGCCATCTGCATAAAATTTATACAAATCATCACCCTGGCAAGGGGCTGCAGCGCCTGCAAAAAACAATTGCGAACCGTCGGCTGATAAAACCCTGATGGCATCGGCATCTGTACTCCATGTCCATGTAAAGTTGTTGCAACCGGTAAGGGTATTAAAAAAATCATTCTGGCAGGCATTGGTAACAAAAATTCTTTTGGCAAGTGTACTGTTACCGTTGGTGCCTACTGAAATCAATTTAACTGTGTACTCTCCACCAACAGCATATTTATGCTTAGGATTTTTTTCGGATGATAATGGTGTATTGTCTCCAAAATCCCACTGGTACTGCAGCCCTTCCTGTGATGCATTGGTAAAGCTTACCAGGTAAGCAAAAGGCAATGAATCCTGCATGGGCGTAACCTGAAAGGTAAATTCAGCAGCAGATGCAGAGCCGCTAAGTCCGAGAGGGTCTTTTTTGCACTGCACCAGAATGCTGCTTACCGCAACCAGTAACAAAAATGTAATTATTTTATATTTTTTCATTTGTATCTCTTTTGATTTTTTCTTTATTCAAATACCATTCAGTAAGGATGATTAATATCCTGCATTTTGTGTGAGATTGGAATTTTTATCTCTTTCACCCTGCGGAATGGGCATGTACCTGTGCTTGGGCAGGATATTTGTTTTGCCGGCCGCCTTCATTACATTGATGAAATAATTGGGGTCGGGATGACGCAGCAAATCGTACCAGCGGTGCATCTCAAAGCCAAACTCCAGCCTGCGCTCTTTGTACATAGCATCAAGCCACTGTGCATCTGATAAGCCTGCTGCCACCGGGGGCAGGCCGGCCCTTGCCCTTACCTGGTCGGCAAAGGGTTTACCCAGCGCAGGCCCTGCGGCTTCCGCATAAATCAGCAATACTTCTGCATAGCGCATAATGGGTACATTGAGTGCGCATGTCCAGCCACCATTGTCGCCCAATGTATTACCTACCGGCACAAAATATTTACGCACATTTAACCCCAGTGGTGAGCCTACTAATTGAGCAGGCTGTGTATAGGAACCAAAAACATCACCCGGAATCCACATGGTGGCATTCCTTCTTTTATCAATAATTGTGTTGTAACCGGCGCCTGTTTTTTCATAAGTATCTGCATACACTTTGGTTGGCACATTCCAGCCATAACCTGATGACTGTACAATGTCCTGCGCACGGGGTGCAAAAAAAGTGTTCAGTTTATGACCGGCACCAAAATCGCTCCACTGGCCGCCACCGCTGCGGTACTGCACTTCAAACAATGATTCTTTTCCATTCTCGTTATCAAGGCTGAAATTGTCGCCATAGTTTGTCCACAAATCGTATCCATACAATGCCTTGTTATCAATTACATCTTTTGCTTTTGCTGCAGCATTCGTCTTGTCGCCCAGTGTTAAATACACTGCTGCCAGCAAACCCTTTGCAGTACCTGCTGTTGCACGTCCCTTGTCTGGTGTATTATAAGTATTGGGTAATTGTGTTTCGGCAATTTTTAAATCTGCTATAATCTGGTTGTATACATCCTGCTTTGGCGAACGCCCGATGGCAGATGCCTGCTCGGCAGTAATTACATTGGTGTACAATGGCACATCACCAAATACCCTTACCAAATGGTAGTAATACAATGCCCTTAAATACCTTCCTTCGCCAATGCTTCTTTTTCTCACTGCTTCACTCATTACAGGTACCAGCGGCACCCTTTCTATCACCAGGTTGGCACGCAGCACACCATAGTAACATTGCGCCCATAAAGTATTGATTACAGGGTTAAAAGAAGTAACGTTAAAATTATCCAGCTCGGCTGTTTCAAGGCCATCGCCGCCACCGCCGCCGCCAAGGTCGGCATCATCGCTCATAATATCGCCGATATGCCAGGCTGCACCGTTGTAAATGGCTGAAAGTGGTGTGTACGTGGCGTTTACGCCGTTTACAGCTTCCACTTCATTTTTGTAGTAATTGTCAACTGTAATAAGCGGAATAGTTGGCTCTACAGTAAGCAGGCTCTTTTTGCACTGTGTAAAAACCAGTATTACTGCAAAGAGCATAAGAAATCGTTTGGAAATTATTTTTTTCATACCTATGTATTTAATATTTTAAAAATCAACTGTAATGCAGGCCAGAACGATACTGGCAGGCATTACAGTTGATTTTTAAAATATTAAATACATAGGTATGAAAAAAATAATTTCCAAACGATTTCTTATGCTCTTTGCAGTAATACTGGTTTTTACACAGTGCAAA